>DASWND010000060.1:0-25145 GCA_036399435.1 Flavobacterium sp. | reverse complement strand
ATTCGCAGATTTCCAGTATTTCGTCCTGTATGATTGTAAATTTAAGAAATCTGTGCATCTGTGGCTAAAATATTCATTATTACATTACATAATGTCGAGGTGCGTTAGCGAGCGCGGCAACCCACATCCTTTTGCGTAGCCGGCGCAAGTTATCGATTAGCAGGCCGGAAGCGCCCACCGCAGGCCGATTTGTAGTCCTTGCCAAGCGTTTGAGTGCAATCGCTTTATACTGTTTTATTGATAACCCAGTGGAAGATTTTACCAATGAAATTTTAGTGTCATAATTTTCCCTGCAAATTTCTTGTAGTTGTTAACAAATTTTGTACTATTGTTAACAATTAATTTAATGCCAGCTTCTATGATATGTCTGATGTATGTACATCGCGGTGTTACTGATGGTGTTAAACCCCAAACTGCGCTAAGTGATAAAATGATTGAAAGTCCTGATACTTATGGTCAGCTTACCAATGACGGTTTTCACAATGCTAAACATAAGTATACTAAAGTAGTGTCAGCCATGAAAATGTCGATCCCGAACATTGTAATAAAAGTTCGAAGCGCAAATACAGAAAGCATATTATAAGTGCCTGAGCACAATTTCTTCTACTATAAGTCTGTCTTTAAACTATTAACATCGGCTATATCTTACTGTTCAATACAAATCAGCAAAAAAAAGACTTAGCCTGAATCCCGCCTTATAAAGAATCGATTCCTCCGTTGTCGTACGTTCAGCACGAGAAAAGTCAGAAAGTCAGGGAACACTAAAAAAAAATCCCCTAAACCGGTTTCAGTTTAAGGGATTGCAGTGCGGATAATAGGACTCGAACCTACACGCCTTGCGGCACCAGATCCTAAGTCTGGCATGTCTACCAATTTCACCATATCCGCGTGTAATTGTGAGTGCAAATATAAGCATAACTTCCAACTTTCAAATCAATTTTAAAAAAAATTTAGAATGCACTTTTTGCTATTTTTGAGCTACAACAAAAACCAAATATGGATTCAAGAAAAACATATGTTGATCAAAACAAGGATCGATTTATAAATGAACTGCTGGAACTTTTAAAAATTCCGTCTGTCAGTGCCGATTCTGCTTATGGACAAGACATCCTGGATATGGCTGATGCCGTTCGCGACAGCCTTCAAAAAGCAGGTTGTGATACAGTTGAAATCTGCGACACGCCCGGCTACCCAATTGTATATGGAGAGAAAATCATAGATCCGAATTTACCTACTGTATTAGTTTATGGCCATTACGATGTACAGCCGCCGGATCCGCTTGATCTGTGGACATCGCCGCCATTTGAACCTGTGATCAAGAAGACGGAAATACATCCTGACGGCGCCATTTTCGCCCGCGGATCTTGCGACGACAAAGGCCAAATGTACATGCACGTCAAGGCGCTTGAATACATGGTGAGCTCAAACACGCTGCCTTGCAATGTCAAATTCATGATCGAAGGCGAGGAAGAAGTCGGTTCGAAAAGCCTTGGATGGTTTGTTGAAAATCATCACGACAAGCTGAAATGTGACGTAATCCTGATTTCAGACACGGGCATGATTTCTAATCAGCAGCCATCTATTACAACCGGACTTCGAGGCCTGAGCTATGTTGAAGTTGAAGTTACAGGTCCGAATCGCGACTTGCACTCAGGTCTTTACGGCGGCGCAGTTGCGAACCCGATCAACGTACTTGCCAAAATGATCGCATCGCTTCACGATGAGAATAATCATATTACGATTCCGGGTTTTTATGACAAAGTAGAAGAACTTTCAAATGAAGAGCGGGCTGAAATGGCAAAAGCACCATTTTCCCTCGATAAGTATAAGGAAGCACTAAATATAAATGACGTCTATGGCGAAAAAGGCTACGTCACCAACGAACGTAATTCGATTCGGCCAACACTCGACGTTAACGGAATCTGGGGTGGCTACACCGGCGAAGGGGCAAAAACCGTCATTGCGAGCAAAGCTTTTGCAAAGATTTCAATGCGTTTGGTGCCGAACCAGAATTGGGAAGAGATTACAGAACTATTCACCAAACACTTTAAAAATATCGCGCCAAGTGGAGTCACAGTTGAAGTCAAACCTCATCATGGCGGCCAGGGTTACGTGACGCCTATCGACAGCGTCGGTTATCGCGCGGCGAATAAAGCGTACACCGAAACTTTCGGAGTTCAGGCCATTCCGGTGCGTTCGGGCGGAAGTATTCCGATTGTTGCGCTGTTTGAAAAAGAGCTAAAGGCTAAAACCGTTTTAATGGGCTTCGGTCTCGACAGCGACGCGATCCACTCGCCGAACGAACATTTCGGGATTTTTAATTACCTCAAAGGCATCGAGACGATTCCGCTTTTTTATAAATATTTTGTGGAAATGTCTAAATAAGAATGAATCCGTCCTCGTGGCGGGTTTTTTTTTTGGCGTTGCGCCGGCGGAATGTTTTTTTGAATTCGAAACGATTAATAACTCGCCGCCGCCGGGCTGTCCGCGGTGCGCGGCACCTTGCTTCCATCCCTAACGCGAGATTGGAAGTTGGGTTTTGGGTGTTTGGTTTTGGGTTTTGGGTAAAAGGTGAAAGGTGAAAGTTAAGGCGAACTGAGCGAAGCTTCACCGTGCCATCAACAGAAATGCCCACAAAAATCAGCTTCAGGGAATAATTACCATTTGTAAATTACCAGATCAATTTGACTATATTTATTGCATAATCTATTAAAGATGAGAAAGCTATTGCTGCTGTTCATGGTTTTCATCTGCCTGCTTTCATGCAAAACAAACCGTATCTCCAATGGCAAACGCGTCGGGTTATGGATTGAAAGCGATAAAGTTGAAGGAGCCGTTTATACTTCTCGTGGCCGCTATAGAAAAGGAATGGAAGTTGGGCACTGGCGCTACCTCATGAATGACAAGATCATAAAAACAGAAAAGTATCGTGATAGTATCTGTCTCACAACGTTCTATCATCCAAATGGCATCAAAAAGCTGCAGGGAAAGACACAACTGCGGCTAGAAGGTAAATATCTTCATTGGTTCTATATTGGCGAGTGGCACCAATATGATGATCAGGGAAAACTTCTAAACGTTGCCAATTACGAAAACGGAAAGCCCGTCAATAAAGTTCTTTAGCCGGCGTTAAGATGGAGGCGGCGTCTTAAGCTGATCTTTCGGGCGTTGCGCCGGCGGGATGTTTTTCATGAACCAACTTATTTGAACACGCCGTCGCCGGGCTGTTCGCGGTGCGCGGCACCTTGCTTCCATCCCTAACGCGGAAGAGGTGAAGGGTGAAAGGTTTTGATTATAGGTAAAATGGAACTGAAGCATATTCCACAGCTAAAACACCTAACAAAAAACCTGAAATCAAGAATAATGGGTCAAGGTGAAAGATAATAGGTGCAAGGTGAAACTTTAGGAAAGCTCAAACAACCCGAACCGACAAGCGACAAGCGACAATTTCACACCAAGCCATTAACAAACCTGCGTTAAGGATGAAAGCGGTGTCCTTGAAGCGAAGCGGCTTGAGCGTCAGCGAAAAGCGGCGAGCGAAAGACATAGCGGACAGCCTGACCGCGGAGCAAACGAATCATGAAGGCTGGAAAAGCAACCCGCGACGTGGTAACGCCCAAAAAAGATCAAAAAAAAACCTCCGGATCACCGAAGGTTTTAGAAGGGATGGTTACTATTCGTAAACGTAGCTCACAGTTAATGTTTCCATATTATTAGGATTATTATCATCGAAATTGGCGTTAGACGTAACTGATGTTGGATATCCGTTAGAATTGTAAACGAATGTATTTACTGTGTAATCCTTATTCTCTGTCACATTAAAAATTGAAGAAATATTTTTTGCTCTTCCTTCCCACTCGTGATCACCGGCAATAGTATAAGCGATGTCCGCGAAACCCGTTACATTTTTAAAAGGGCTGTTCTTGTCGTCATACGTAATATCATAAACTACCCCATCGATGACGGTTTTAGTTATTTCACCATCTGTTATTGTTAGTACCCTTGTCGAGCTAAAATTGTCTTGAACATGGCCTATCTCTCCGTTGCTATTTGTTACAGTAATTGTATTATCGTTATTGTGGACAAATGTATTCCTATCTTCGAAATCATCAGGAGGCCATTGATAGCTATGCTCCACCAACTGTCCCTGTGCGTTATAAGTAAACAGATCTTTTTCGACAATTATTCCGTCTTCAATATATTCGATCTTTGAAACCTTTTCACCTGTGTAGTACCACTTTTCGATTGTGCCGTCTACGTAAACGCCTTGCACCATTTTGTTTCCGTCATAGCTGTACGTAACATCAACATTGTAACCATCCGGGTCTTCATCAATTGTAATCATTCGCTTTACCAGCACATTAGATGACGGATCAGGATTGTCGGAGTTGTCGTCACTTGAACATGAAGTAATAGCCACAAAGGAAATGGCGCTTAGAAATAAAATAATTTTTTTCATCAATTATTGGGTTAGTTTGTTAATTGCTCAAATATATTATTTTAAATATTCTTTCAAAGATATTTGTCTTCGTTCATAGATATTTATTCGGGATGGATTGACTTCACCGCGTTACCTACAACAAATTATGGTAAGCAGCGTTACGAACGTATAGCTTATAATACAAACAGAAGCTATTATCATCAAATCAATCACCGGTGCAAATCAGTTAAGTCACCACAATCGAACAGGATCATGCTTAAAAAATTCTTCATCCTCTGCTCCGGCGCCGACACAAAGCTCCTCGATGGCTGCTCTGAAGGCGAACAGACTAAATTCGTCGGCATTGGTGCCACCGTCTTTTTTACTGCCGTTATGGCTTTTATTGCCGCGGCTTATGCCCTTTACACTGTCTTCGATAATGTGATTCCGGCTGTTGCATTCGGAATTGTATGGGGACTTCTGATCTTTAACCTTGACAGGTTTATTGTGTCGACAATACGAAAACGCGACAGCTTTAGAAGCGAGTTTTTGCAGGCTGCACCGCGAATTGTGTTGGCATTAATCATTGCAGTTGTTATTTCAAAGCCTTTGGAAATTAAGATTTTTGAAAAGGAGATCAATACAGTTTTGCTAAAGGAAAAGAATGCGATGGCGCTGAACAACAAGAAGGAAGTCGGCAGCTATTTTAAGAGCGATCTCGAAAGTAACCGCACTCAAACCGACAGCCTTAAATCTGAAATTAATCGCAAAGAAGCTGAAGTCAACGCACTGTATGAATCCTACATCACTGAAGCTGAAGGCACGAAAGGCACCATGAAAATGGGCAAAGGTCCTATATTTGAAGAGAAGTTATCAAAGCACAATCTTGCCAAAGCTGAGCTTGATGCGCTTCGCGCAGCCAATATTTCAAAAATTGCTGCGAATGATGAACAGGCGAAAACGCTACAGGCGAATTTGGATAAGAAAATTTCGGAAACACAGCCGGTAATCGACAACTTCGATGGACTTATGGCGCGGATCAATGCATTGAATAAACTTCCGCTGCTTCCGTCGCTGTTCATCATGTTGCTGTTCCTTGCAATTGAAACAGCACCAATTATTGCAAAATTGCTGTCGCCAAAAGGTGAGTATGATTTTAAACTTGAAGATCTTGAAACTGCGCTAAAAGCGACGATCACACAGGATGTTTATCAGCGCGACCTGCTTGTTCGTACCAGCGCATCGATGCACGACCAGGTTTATTCAGATATTGCGACAGACCGTGGGCTGCTTGATCTTCAGCGCAAGAAAGCAATGGAGCTGCTTGAGCTGCAGGCCGGAAATTTTGTAGAAAAACAGAAGAAGACTTTCTAGTTACATCAAAGACAAAATCTCCTTTTTGAACGTGTCGTATTCGTTCGGAGTGATGAGTCCGCTGTCTAACAGCTTTTTATAATTCTGCAGTTTTTCAAACAATGCTTCATTAGAAAGATTTGCCAGCGATGATGATGTGGGATTTGCAAGTTCTGAATCGATATCGGGATCGGGATGCTGTTTTTCATCGCGATATCCCGAAAAAGCTACAGGCAAAACTTCAGCGAGGTTTGTGACCTCTTCAGTTTCGACTTCTTCGACTTCTGCCTCTACGATTTCTGCTTCCTGTATTGTTTCAACATTTGCGGAGAAAACTCCGGGTTTAGTTTCATGAAGCACTTCCGCCGATTGGAAGCTGTTGCCGATCTTTGCCGACTCGATTTGCTCCTTGGCGAAGGTGAATATTTTTCGTGCCTGCGTTTTAGGCAGATAATCCATTGAGATGGTAATATCGGATTTTGTAGAAAAAGAAAACTCCGAACCTAAAATGTTTTCTTTTACAAAAGACGCTGCAATGTCTTCCCATGAATAATCTATGAAATCCATCGACAGCCCTAAATTTTTAGGTTTACAGATGATGATCCTTTTATTGGTTAGGACAATGCTGTCAGGAAATACGTTGATTGCCGGTTTTTTCTGAACTCCGATGTATCCGATAATTTCATTTCTCATCAGCAAATCATTGAGTTTGCCGGTGATCTTTTCTACTGCTTTCGGATCCTGCTCTTCGTTCATAAAGCTTTTTATATGTTCATTCATGGCTGTATTTTCTTAACTCTATATGTAAAGTTACTATCTAATTTGACAAATTCGAAATTTCAGCCTGTGCTTTTTTAGTAAGACTGGTAAAAACAAGGTTGTAAGAATCAACGATCAGTTCACGCACCATTGCATCCGGAACCTGCTTATTAATACTCACTGTGTTCCAATGCTTCTTGCTCATATGATAACCCGGGATAATATCTTCATATTCTGCGCGCAGTTCTTCGGCACGATCGGGATCGCATTTAAGATTAACAGATGGTGTTCCGGCTTCCCAATTACTGAGTGATGTCAACACAAACATTTTAGCGCCGACCTTGAGGACGAGCGTGTCTTCATCGAAAGGAAAATGTTCAGTGACGGCTGGCAAAGCAATACAAAATTCTATGAGTTTATCTATGGTCATTTTTGTTTCCGATTATCCCTAAGTGGGTAAATTTAAAGCCCTGTTCGTATTTCAATCCGTAGCCAAAAAGCCTGTCCATCGAAGAATGCGTAAACAATATAACTCCTGCTAATTCTGCAGCGGGATTATTAAAATAAACACCTGTGAGATAAATGCTGATTGCAACACCGCGGTGGTGAAACAGATTATATGCAGCAGCGCCGGTCTTGTTTCCGACCAGGTAACCCAGCATCGAAAAGTCGGGCAACAGGATCAGCACAGGAAACCACCACCAAGCAAAATCAAGTGTTGAAAAAAGATATATTCCAAGACCAAACAATGCAGTTTCTTCAAGCTTGATTAGATTCTTCATGTTATCGGATTTTATATAGCACAGGCTTACTCGGACTTGCATCATTTTCGAATGAAACGATCTGCAGGTTTAGCAAATAACTTCCGTCAACGATTTCGTTACCGGCGTAGATCATTTCGGTAATTGTTGCATTATGGCGGGCATCATTATTTAAATCGTCGGTGTTTGTGATATTCCAAAATGCTTTATGCGCAAGCAATCGGCCTTCGTCGCGTTCGCGGTCTACACTTGGAAGATCGATCAGCAGATGATTGATTCCGCAATCACGTATTAAAATCGCGGCATCTTCTTCAAAATATGCAGGATTGGTGTTGGAATATTTCCTCGATAATTTTGAAATATCGTTTGGCACAGTTCGGATGATTAGAGCTTCAGGTGATTTTCCTTTCAATGCATGTTGAATTTGCGCTTTTGTGATGACCAGATCTGTGTCTGCCCGTTCAGGAGTGATCGTAACCAATTCTGCTAAAAAAAAGAAGGTCTTTAGCGAGTCATTGATACTGTAGAAATCCCGGGTGATATGTCCGAAGCATTCGGTATGCGTTCCATGCCCATGCGGATTAAAAGTGATGTTATTAAAGTTGGTGGAACTTCCGGTGGAAACTTTTCCGACCCACTCGCCCATTCGAACCGGTTCGATCACTGGTTTTTCCAGATACCAGGCAATAGGATTTTTATCGGATGCCGTAATTGGAATTGATATGTCAATGGGTTCTGAGAGATTCACTTCAAACTCTTGTTCCAGGTGGCTTATCTTTGCAATCATACCAATAAATTTTCCCTAATTTACTACAAATAAATCAGATGCGATTCCGTCTATCAGGAACTTTCCCTTTGCTGTTGGTTTCAGGATACGATCCGCTACTTGAAGTAAATCCTGCTTTATGTGCCGCTCCGCATTCTCAAGAAGATATTTGACCTTTTCACCTCCGAATTCGTTTTCAACATGGTCAATTGAAACACCCCAAATTGTACGAAGCCCTGTCATAACGTATTCATTATATCTGTCATCGGCTGTTAGCACTTCCAATTCTGCCGGGAGTTCATTGCTTGTAATCGCTTTTAGGTATTTGACATTGTTGGCGACGTTCCAGCTTCGTGAAATTCCGTTGTAGCTATGAGCAGACGGACCGATTCCGAGGTATTTTTTACCCAGCCAATAAGCTGTGTTATTTTTTGAAAAATATTCGGGTTTTCCGAAGTTCGACAGCTCATAATGAACAAAACCTGCCGATTCAAGTTTGTCTACAAGTATTGCAAACTGGTCTTGCGCCTGCGATTCCTGTGGTTCTGCGATTTTTCCTGCCTGAACCATTTTTTTTAGTGCTGTTTTTGGTTCGACAGTTAAAGCATATGCTGAGATATGTGGAATATCAAGAGAAAGCGCGATTTCTATATTCTTCTCCCATTTCTTATCATCCATTCCTGGAATGCCGTAGATCAAGTCAATCGAAATGTTTTTGAAATGCTTTGTAGCATTTGTAAGTGAATCAAGTGCCTGAGCAGCATTGTGTGCTCGGTTCATCATTGAAAGCTCTTCGTCGAAGAAAGACTGTATGCCGATGCTGAGCCGATTAACTCGGGATGCGGCTAAAGTTGCAATGACATCTTTGGTCAGGTCATCGGGATTTGCTTCCAGCGTGATTTCAGGAGAATCAGAAACGGCAAAATTATCATAGACCGACTGAATCAAAAACTCAATTTGTTCAGTCGATAAAACGCTTGGTGTTCCGCCACCGAAGTAGATCGTTTCAACAACTTCCGCCTTAAACTCCTTTTTTCGCAAAGCGAGT
Organism: Flavobacterium sp.; assembly: GCA_036399435.1. Classification (GTDB taxonomy): domain Bacteria; phylum Bacteroidota; class Bacteroidia; order Flavobacteriales; family Flavobacteriaceae; genus Flavobacterium. The sequence continues at coordinate 16,038 of DASWND010000060.1, read as the reverse complement.
TCACGTGCCAATGCGTCAACCATTTCAACTTTTCTGTCCATTGATGTTGAGAAATGAAAGTCGCAGTAATGGCATGCTTGCCTGCAGAATGGTATGTGAATGTAAATTCCGGCCACCGTAGTCTATGATTTGGCTATATTACCCTGTTCTCGTTTTGTTTTACAAATGCATCCCAGCCCGTATAGCTTTTTCCGGCTACGATTTTGCCCGAATTGAAGAAGTGACAAACCGCTGCTGCGAGTCCGTCGGTGCTGTCAAGGTTTTTTGGAAGTTCTTTTAGTCCGAGCAGTTGTTGGAGCATCTTCGCTACCTGTTCTTTGCTCGCGTTTCCGTTACCGGTTATCGCCATTTTTATTTTTTTAGGCTCGTATTCGGTAATTGGAATCTGCCGCGACAAACCTGCGGCCATTGCAACGCCCTGCGCTCGACCAAGCTTTAGCATCGATTGTACGTTTTTGCCGAAGAATGGTGCTTCAATGGCTATTTCATCGGGATGATGCGTTTCTATAAGTTCAATTGTGCGCTCGAAGATGACCTTTAACTTTGTATAATGATCATCGTATTTGCTCAGTATCAATTCATTTAGCTGAAGAAAATGCATGTTCTTTCCAATCACCTTAATCAGCCCAAAGCCCATTATGGTTGTGCCGGGATCTATTCCTAAAATGATGCGCTCGTTTGCCAATTTTATTTCTTTATTTTGTGAAATGCCTCTTCCCGACAAAACTAAACAATATCTGATAGCGGTTGCTAAACTTTTGGTTGTTGGACTGGCATTTTACTTCATTTATAATGAGCTGGCAAATAACGATCGGCTTGACTGGATCAGGTTCCGTGAAAAGTTTGAAAAGAACAGCACGTGGTACGGAATCATTTTCATTTTACTTTTGAGCGTCATCAACCGTTTCCTGGAAATATTGAAATGGCAGAATCTTGTTTCTTCTTTTAGAACGATATCAATTGGTGAATCGACAAAACAAGTTTTAGCGGCATTGACGGCGGCGATCTTCACTCCAAACGGACTCGGAGAATATGGTGCAAAGGCACTCTTTTATGAAAAAGAAACGAGAAAGAAAATTGTGTTCCTGAACCTGATCTGCAATGGCGTTCAGATGATATTGACGGTGATATTTGGATTTTTCGGGCTACTGTACTTTAATTTTTATTTTGATGTAATTAGCATACGGATGTTGGCATTGATAATCTCCATCGTTTTTGGATTCACAATGGTTTTGATCTTGCTCAGAAAAGCAACCGTGAAAGGTTATTCGATCGAGAAACTCCTTGCCAAGATATCTACACTTCCTAAAAATATCCACACAAAGAATTCAGTGCTGGCAATCTTCCGATACTTGACGTTTTCGCATCAGTACTATTTTTTATTTCTGGCTTTTGATGTTGATCTGCCGTATGTGTTATTGATGTCGGCAATCACAAGTGTTTATTTTCTGGCATCGTCGCTGCCGACTTTTCAATTTTTGGATTTTGCGGTTAAAGGAAGTGTTGCTGTATTTTTCTTCGGACTTGCAGGCGTTAACGAATGGATCGTTGTGTTTATCACGATGCTGATGTGGTTTTTGAATGTTGTGCTTCCGGTGGTGATCGGCAGTTATTATGTACTTAGATTTAAGCCGCAATGGAAGCACTAATTATTCTGATCAACATTTATGTTTTGTTGTATGTAATTTACATCGGGAGACTTATTTATGGTTATACAAAAATCCTAACTTTTAAAAGTGTCGGCGCTGTTCCGAAGACAGCGTTTTCTATAGTTGTACCTTTTAGAAATGAAGCCCAAAATCTGCCAAAGTTGCTTGACAGCATAAAAAACCTTGATTATCCTCTGGAGCTTTTTGAACTGATTCTGGTTGATGATTTTTCGGATGATAATTCTCAAAGCCTGGTTTATAAATGGCGGATGGAGAACGGTTTCCACCTGACGATGATCGAAAGTGTGCGAATGACTGGATCGCCAAAAAAAGATGCGATTTTACGTGCTATTCCGATCGCAGTCAGCGAATGGATTGTTACCACAGACGCTGATTGTGTTCTTCCAGTTCAATGGCTGCGGAGGTTAAATGATTATATCGTTGAACATGATGTATCGATGATTGCCGGACCTGTTGTTTATGATGCGAAGTGGCATTTCCTGCATCAGTTCCAGCAAGCTGATTTAATGAGTTTGCAAGGCGCGACAATTGGCAGCTTCGGGATAGGAAAAGCTTTTATGTGCAACGGAGCAAACCTGGCTTACAAAAAACAGCTTTTTTCAGAGCTGAATGGCTTCAAAGGCAATAGTCAGACGGCGAGCGGCGATGATGTTTTTCTGCTGCAGAAGGCAGTCGTAAAACATCCGAGACAGGTTCATTATCTTAAAAGTAAATCTGCCATCGTGAAGACAAGTCCGGCGCGAAGCTGGCGCAGCTTGTTCTTTCAGCGTGTCCGTTGGGCTTCAAAAGCTAAAACCTACGAATCTGAGTTTGGGGAAGCACTTGCACTTGTTGTGTTCCTTGGAAATCTTTCCCTAATCATCGCTGTGGTTTTGTTTGTTGTCGACGTTCTGGATTATCGGAATCTTATAGTTCTTGTGGGGTCAAAGCTGATAGTTGATTGGACTCTGATGTACAAAACGAACTCGTTCCTGCGCAGCGGAAGGTTCTTCTTCCCTATTTTTTCGAGCGTACTTTACCCTGTTTTTAGTGTTGTGGTTGCGGTTTATTCATTGTTTGGGAAGTATCAATGGAAAGGAAGAACATTTAAGTAATCGTGAATTTTTAGCCCGGATGGAAGCGGTATCCTTTTTTGTTGCCTCCCAAAGCCCATTCAAAGGAGCGTAGCCGAAAACAAAAAAGATTTAGCGCACAGCCGGAATAGCTTCTAAAACTACTCCATCGTTAAAATAACAGGCAGTATGAACTGCGTTTTTACGGGAATGCCTCGTTTGATCGCCGGGTTGATCTTTGGAAAATCGAGCAGGCGTGCGTGAAGGATGCTGTCAATTTTTTTAATGTCGTAAGCAACACTGTCTTTTGGAAACTGCGGCTCAAAGTTGACTGACGAATCCGGAAATACCGTGACTTTGACTTCAATGGTATCGAGTTCGGGATAAAGGATCGCGAGCGTATCGATATCGAGTTTTTGCTGGATTGCCGCGGCCAAAAAATCAAAGAAACACTGACGGCGCATGTCCTGGTCTTCAATCGAATCGCAATCGGCAACCGAAGGAAATTCGTCGACCTCTTTCCAGTTGATCGACTCAAGTTCCTGCTTGAGCAAGTCGTCTTTTGACGGCACAGATCTCTCGATATACTGACAGCCGAAAAGCAGCGAAAGCATTGACAGCAGAATGATTTTCTTCATATTCGTCAGCGTTGATCGCTGTGACCGATTTAATTCTTAACTTCAGGTTGTCAAAAATACTAAATTTAAGTTTATGGATATGATACTGCTTTCGCTGGGTTTCTGCAGCATTATCCTCGGAATACTTGGAAGTTTTCTTCCGGTTTTGCCTGGCACTCCGCTTGCGTGGCTTGGACTGTTGCTGCTGTATTTTACTGAAGCAGTACCGATGAACTACTGGGTTCTTGGCGTGACGCTGGTTGTGACACTGATCACTTCGATCCTCAGTTATACGATTCCGGCGAAGGGAACGAGAATGTATGGCGGAAGCTCATATGGCGTCTGGGGCACAAACATCGGACTTGTGATCGGAATTTTTGCGCCAATTCCGTTTGGATTTATAATCGGGCCTTTTGTCGGCGCTTTTATTGGTGAATTGATCTATAATTCACAGGATAAAGAGCGTGCCTTCAAAGCTGCAACGGGATCGTTTATTGGATTTTTGGCTTCTTCGTTTATCAGCTTTATGGTCTGTATTATTTTCCTGGGCGTATTTATTTCAGTTGTGTGGAATTATAGCGAGGTTCTTTTTAACTATTGAATGATGAGTTTTTTGACTTCAGTTGTGCTATTTGATTTCACAGTGATGATGTAAAGGCCGTTGCTTAAATCGGAAACATCTACGGTCGCCGCCGTCGAATTATTGTTTTGCGATACTACTTTTTTCCCAAGAAGATCAGTAATAGTTACGTTTAAAATTTCCTGATCAGCGGTAACAACAACATGGTCTGCCGCCGGGTTAGGATAGATTTTTAAATTATTGATGGCAACATCAACAGTAGATAATTCTTCAACAAATGTTGTTGCAAAAGTGTTTGTGACAATTGCGGGATTGAAGTCAAAATAGATGGATGCTGTATTTTCTAAAATATCACCAATTGCAAATCCGGGTAGCGGTTTAACTTTAAAATGAACATATCCTTGTGCGCCTTCGGGATCAAGTGATGTTGGCTGGAGCATTATATTTTCAAATCTCCAGGTAAGTTCACTGTTTTCTTGTTCAAGTGTATAGTTGTGGCTTGCGTTAATCATACGAAAGCTGCTAAGATCTAAACCTTCGTCAAGGATATCTGTTATTGCAACGGTTTCGGCATATGAACTTCCTGAGTTTTCGAAACGTATCGTATAATACAGATAATCATCTTCATTAAAATCATCGAACCGGATCTGCGGTCCGTGCGACTCCATTTTATCATTTGGATCATATGAACCAACGACTACCTGAGTTAATGTATTAGAGTTATTACTTGTGGCGATATCGTTACCTGTAGCTTCAATCTGTACTTCATTTGTCAATAGATCACCAAGATTGATGGTTGGAATGGTAGGAACGTTTAAGATGACGACGACCGAACGCGTTTCCAATGGCTGAAGATTTGTGAAATTTAAATAGAAGCCGGTTGGAGTCATTACTGCGGATGAATTTGATATAGACACGATGGATGTCAGAGCGTCTTTGTGAAATTCGACAGTTCCTGAAGTTATTGGCTGGTTACCATAGTTTGTAAATATGATTTCACTGGCATAAGAAAATCCCGGACGTGGTGCATTTTGAGCAACTATCGATACAGATGCATCTACAAATGGCTGAAGGACGGTAATGGGAAAATTTAGCTCAGTAATAATGCCTGCTTCAATACTAATGTCGGGAAAACCAACGGTACTGGCAGAGAAGAACTCAGCATACTCGGCATCAACTGTGTAATTTAAGTCGTAAACATTGGTAGAATTATCATCCGAAATATAAATAATACCTTCTGGCGACGAGAGGCTATAAATTTGAGGATCGCCGTTCAACTGGTAGTTGAAATGTCCTGACCCAAATCCTGATTCTCCAGTATCCTTTGTGCCGTTAGCATTTAGATCTATGAATGCGTTTAGCTTAAAACCCGAGCCGCAGCCTATTCCTGCCGTGTTGCTAAAAGCCGGTGAAATATCAATCCAGCCTCCGTTACCATCGGGATTTGATACCATTAATAAGTAGTAAGTCCCTGCAGTTACATTTGGAATTGATAATGAGCTAAACCCAGTTTGGCAGTCAATGATCATCGAATTATCCAATCCGGCTGAACACGGCTCAGTATTGGCCCCGAAAGGTCCATAAACAACAGTTTCAGTATTAAAAAAGTCCAGCCATTCCAGCGAAAGGCGACCCATAATATTAAGCTCAAGGTCTCCAGAAGAGTTTATCGGAACTTTTATCCACGTAGGATTTAAAGTTGATTGTAAGCAACCATAATCATTTCCGGCTTCCGCCGATAATCCACCAACAGGAGCATTAAATAAAAAACTAAAACCGTTCAAGCCACTACACAACGTATAGGCCGTGTTACACGTGGCTGCCGTAGTGCAGTTTGGCACTGCCAAGGCTGATACCTTATGAATAAAATCGCAGCTGTCAATTACATCTTCCCGAACAAAAAGGGTCATGGGAAAACTTGATCCGGTATTATAGATGTAGCTTGTAGTAGTAAGTTGATTTACTTGCGATACTGCATCTGCATAACTGAGATAATATGACAATGCGTTAGTAGTATTAAGTTCGGATGCAGTGTCGTTGAAATTTAAAACAGCTTGCCCATCGTTATCATCATCACAAAAACCCATTGTGATTATTTCTCCAGCAGAGGTATTTTGAGCAGTGACATCAAAAGAATAATAAAACGAATAGTTATTTAATGCGAAAGAATAAACTCTAGCCCATACAACAGCATTGTTTGTGCCATCGCCAACGCAGTAGTTCGTAGGATTTGGGATTGCATTATTGCCCAGTTGAGCGTCACTGCTATTGGTGTGGTATGTAACCGTTACAGGAGCAGAAGGTTCATCTCCGAAGAGCACATTGTCATTGTTTAATGTCAAATCATAACACCCCGTCGCATTTGGTGTACAGTCGCTAAAATCAGCGGGTTGACTTTGCTGTGCATTTATATTAATTGAAAATAAAAATGAAATTAAAAGTAAGATGTTTCTCATGATGATCTTGGTTTGGCACCTGCAATATAATTGAATTCCAAACATGTAGCTTTATGTTCGCCAATTAAATGTGAAAGCGTAACAATGTAATAATAAACCAACACTAAATTTAGTTGTTGTAGTTGTTCCACATAATTAGCTGTAATGCCAAGAACCATTTTTTTTGCTGTAGTTGCGATCTTTTGTAATCTAACATTTCAAAAAGCACATCCACAATCTCATTCGACACAGGAAGAATCGCACTTCATGTGCAGTTACTATGGCGAAACTTTTGATCCTGAAATCCGCACAACTGCTCCCGATGCCGATGCTAAAGATGTCATTCAAACCATTCTTTCTGTTGTTGGACTGCGTCCGAATTTTGAAATTCGCGCGGCTAATGTTCCGAATGCAGCCGCTGTTATCCTCGAGAGCAAAAGGTTCATACTTTACAACCGAAGTTTTATTTCGAACATCAATATCGCTTCGGGAAATGACTGGGCCGGAATCAGCATTATCGCTCATGAAATAGGTCACCATTTAAACGGACATACTTTGCAGACGGGCGGTAGCAGGCCTGATCTTGAACTTGAAGCAGATGAATTTTCCGGTTTTGTAATGCGTAAACTCGGCGCATCACTTGCTGATGCACAGGCTGCGATGAATGTAGCTGCATCGCAAAAGGGATCGCACACTCATCCGCCGAGGGACGAGCGGTTAGCATCGATAGCAACAGGCTGGCACAATGCCGAAAGTCTAGAAAAAGGTGGCGTTGCTTCAGTCAAAAAGACTAACAAGAAAATAGTCAAACCGGCTGTTGTCCGAAACCGACAGGTGGAACAGCGAGCAATTGCTGATCAGTACATTGCGTTCGATGTCCAATTTGATGCTGATGCTAATGGAAAATATTTTATAACTGTTCAGGGGAATCTGGTTAGTGTTGAAGATGATAATTTGTTTATCATTGGAAGGCTGGCAGAATCCAACAAACGCGGCTATAGGTTAATGCTTTCCGATAAAAACTATAATTACCTATACATCACGGCTGGTGGCGCCATCGTAAACGGATCAGGTCGAACCGTTGGAACCATCACAACACATAAATAAAAAACCCTCCATTGATGAAGGGTTTTCTATTTCGTATTCTTAAGTGGTTCTATTCAATTACAAGCTTACCGACTTGTTTCATATTGCCATTGCTTACTTCCAGCAAATACAATCCTGAGCTTACACCCGATACATCAACCGCAGTTGAATTTCCGTTGACTACGGTATTTAATACCGTTTTACCTAAAAGGTCATAGATTGTTACTTTTTCAATATTACTGTCGGCAGTGACAAAAACCTGATCATTTGCCGGATTCGGATATATTGTAAAGCTTGCTAAACTCACCTCTTCCGTACCAAGTTGCTGAACAAAAGTTGATGTGAAAGTATTGGTTACGATCGCCGGATTGAAGTCGAAATATATATGTGCAGTATTGGAAATCATATCTCCAACTGCATATCCCGGAAGTGGCTTCACTTTAAATTGAACATATCCTTTCGCACCTGCGGGATCAGTGCTAGCGGCTGGAAGCATAATATCTTCAAATTTCCAGTTTAGCTGCTCTTCAACGCGGTCAAGCACATAATCATGACTTGCACCAACCATTTTAACAGAACTTGCATCAAGTCCGGCGTCAAGCACATCAACAATATTTACATTTATAGCACTTGCTGTTCCTGTGTTTTCGAATCGTACTGTGTAGTATAGATAATCGTCATCTGTAAAATCAGTAATTAAGATTGATTCGCCTCGTGACTCAACTTTGTCATTAGGGTCATACGAACCAATTACTTCCTGTACTGAAACTGTTGAGTTGTTTTCGGGAGCAACATCGCCCGCTACAGGATTAATATCAGCGCTATTGGTGAGAAGATCGCCCAACGCCACTGTAGGAATTGTCGGAACCTGCATTGTCACTGTTATAGATCGTTCCTCGAATGGAGCTAGATTTGTAAAATTATAGCTGAAACCACTCGTTGTATTTACTATTCCCGCTTGAGTATTTGCGACTATACTAACATTTGGATCATGCATAAAAGTTACTGTTCCTGATACAGGAGTAGATCCGAGGTTGCTATACAAAATGGTATTTGTATAAGTAAATCCTGGACGCGGTGACTGATCGGGAACTATTGTAACAGACAGATCATCATATGAATTTGTAACGGTGACGGGAAATAAAAACTCTTGCATCCCGGCGTTGGCAATAACGCTGATGTCAGAATACTGCGAAGTACTAAGTGTGTAATTTGCCGAGTATGAAGGATCAATTGTAAAACCTACGTCATATGATGCGGTGTTGCTGATATCATACAGATTATAAACGCCATTTGATGTCGTAATATGATGCACCGTTCCATTATCGTTCTTCTCGTAATTAAACTGTCCAAGCGGGAAATTAGATTCTCCTGAATCTTTTTCTCCATTGTTGTTGCTATCAAGAAAGGCATTTAAACGTATACCTGTACAGTTAATTTCTCCGGTTCCTCCCGAAGTTTGAGTGATTCGGATGTAACCTTGCTGACCACTAAAATTAGTTACCATTATCAGATAAAACTCGCCTGGTTGTGCTGACGGAATGGTAACTATTTCCTGTGTGGCTGTTGAATAACTGCAGTCAACTATGTTTTCCGCTGTCAATAATCCACTGCATGGCGTAACAGGCTCACTAAATGGGCCATAAGCAATAAAATCGACGTCTAATCCCTGACTGGTAAAGTTCGGAGTTACGCTCTGTTCTATAGAAAGAGATAAATTTCCGGCAGTACTAATAGGAATAAAGAACCATGTCGGATTCGGTTGAGAACCTAAACATCCATAATCGTTTCCAGGTTCGGCACCAGGAACATTTGAAGTGTTTTCAAAAGCAATTCCTAACGCGTTACAAAGTGAGTAAGCACCGTTGCACACATTGGAGGTAGTGCAGGTTCCAAGCGCATTCAATACAAGGGTATAAATTGAATCGCAACCGCCAATTACTGTTTCTCTTATAAATACTGTTGTAATAGTATCGTCGATACTGACAAGGAATTGATTTGGATTACTGATCGGGTTGTTCTCCGCCCCCGCATCTGCACTAGTTGCGTAATAAGTCAACTGGTTTATGGTCTGCAGTTGCGCCACCACATCTGTTAATTGAAATTCAACCACACCATTATTGTCTTCATCGCATACCACAAGCGGAGTAAGATTCATGTTTGCGGCCATCGTCTCTTGCGTATTTAAGAAGAACTGGAAAACTTCTGCTGTTCCTGTAGCTATATTTTCGAGTCTGGTAAATATTGGAACTTCTAAAACTGGTGTCGGAAGGCAGTATAAAATATCACTCTGTATAACTTCAGTGTCCTGCATGGCATCGTCATATGAAGTGAAATAAGATATTGTAAACTGCGACGGATCTAATGTGCCAATTATATTAATATTATTTGAAGCCAGGTCAAAACATGCTTCCCCAGCTTCAGAGCATATTGAAAGATTTTGCGGAAGACCGCTTTGGGCGCAATCATCAACTTCAAAAACCAAAGGCCCTGTCCAGCTGCTAAAACTGCCGTCGGTACATATTGAGCGCGAATAGACTTTGTAAACTTCTTCGCATGACAATCCGGTAAAGACATAGGGCGCTACAGCAGGAAGTCCAGACATGTTTCCACTTGGACCCGGAGACGCTTCAGCAGTTATAAATAATTCTGTCGATGTACCATCTGCCGGAGTAAAATTTAAAACTGCAGTTGTTGCCGTCACGTCCATAATTCCCATAAAAGAAGGCACAGGGCAAATTGAATTACAATCCGATACAAACAATGTTAACTCTGATATCGTAAAGCAGCCCGTAGTCGAATATTCAGTACGTACATAAATGATCTGGTTAAAAGGCGTAAAATTAAAATATCCTGAATAAGAAACAGGGTTGCTGCCGGTTAAAGCCTCAGACTGTGCTTCGTGAAATGTAACAAGAAGGTTATTTGGATTCGAACCCACTGTTGACCATATATTTTCAGCGACCGACCCAAGGTCTATGTAAGTTGTACCATCACTAGGATCATTATCGACATCGCACACATCCCATCCTAAATTTAAATCTACCGGCGGCGCAAAATTGGCTGTGATAAGATATGACACCACTTGCGATGTTCCGTCTTCGATGTTCTCAACTCTAACATAAATTGTTGTATTGACATACACAGGGAAATCGGCAAAGTCTACGAGTGGATTCATTTCCAGGTTTGCGTCACTTAAGGTAGTGTGATAGCTAACATTAAAATCCGCAGGAGAAAAATCGCCCCACATATTGTTAATAGAGGCTGATAAATCAACGTAGGCAACTTCATTATACGTGCAAACAGAAATATCTTCAGGTTGAAAGTTTTGAGCTTCTGCAGCGAAAATGAACAGCAATAAAAATAGGGAAAGTAGTTGTTTCTTCATTTGTTTGGTTTTTGCAGTTGCAATTTAAATGATTTTTAGCAACTTAGACAAAAAAAGCCCGTGATTTTCTTTTGGCTGTGTTGCATAAAAAAAGCCTTCCGATGTGAAAGGCTTTCATTTTTTTTTTGAATAATTATTTAATAATAAGCTTCACTACTTGCTTCATATTTCCTTCCGACACCTCGAGGAGGTAAAGCCCGGGATGGAGGCTAGAAATATCAATCACTGCAGAATTTCCTGAATTAAGTACTTCAAATATGGTTTTACCTAATAAATCGTAGACCTTAATTGCTTTGATGTCACGCTCTGAACTGACAAATAACTGATGATCGGCAGGGTTTGGATAAACCTTTATACCTGAAACAACATTTTCCTGCGTTCCTAATACTTCGACAAACGTTGAGACAAAAGTGTTGGTTACGATCGCTGGATTGAAGTCAAAGAAAATTGATGCTGTATTAGCTACACTGTCTCCAACTTCATAACCCGGAAACGGCTTCACTTTGAAATGCACATAACCCTTGGCTCCTTCAGCATCTTGGATCGAAGGCGGAAGCAGAATATTTTCAAATCTCCACGTGAGCTGATCTCCTATCCTGTCAAGAACATAATTATGGCTTGCACCGACCATTCTAACAGACGCAGGATCTAAACCCGAATGAAGCACATCCATAATGCTCACATTTATCGCGTTCGCTGTTCCTGTATTTTCAAATCGGATCGTGTAGTATAAATAATCATCCGACGAAAATTCAGAAAACAATATTTGAGGTCCACGAGATTCCGTCTTATCATTTGGATCGTATGATCCGATAACGACCTGAGCAGAAACAGATTCATTATTCTCAATAGAGACGTCGCCAGCCTGTGAGGTTATGGCAGCCGAGTTGGTCATCAAATCTCCTAACGCAATTACAGGAATCAGCGGCACCTGCATTGTGACCTCGATCTCCCTAACTTCAAAAGGCAATAAATTGCTGAAATTATATGTAAAACCGTTCGGTGTGGCTACGGTACCACTTTGCGATATTGTATTGATGTTAAGCAAAGGGTCATGATTAAAAACTATAGTTCCGGATACCGTCTGGCTTCCTAAATTGCTATACAAAATGGTGTTTGTGTAGGTAAATCCTGGATTAGGAGCGTCATTCGCAACGATGGTCAAAGCCACATCATTGTAAACCTGTAAGACATTAATTGGAAAGTTATAGTCCTGCAAGCCTGCTCCTGCCACAACGCTTACATCTGAAAAAGTTGCAGCCGTTATTCCGTAATAAGCTGCATAGGCCGGATCTACGGTGTAACTCAGATCATAGGAGTTTGAAGGATTTATGTCGTATATTTTGTGTGTACCCGTTGGCGAGGTAATATGATGAACAACCGAATTATTATTTACTTCATAATGAAATTCACCCAGTGGAAAGTTAGCTTCACCCGTATCTTGTGCTCCATTGCTATTAACATCTATGAAGGCGTTTAGACGAAGCCCTGTACAATTTATTTCACCTTGGCTACTGCCGGTTTCAGAAATTCTAATGTAACCAGGCTGATCACTGTAGTTAGTAACCATCAGAAGATAGTACTCGCCGGGCTGCGCATTTGGCAATATTACATTCTCAGCGTTACTTCCTGAATAACTGCAGCTGACAATCATATCTTGTGTCAGATCACTGCTACAAGGCGCAATCAGACTTGTAAAAGGTCCATATGCGACGAAATCTGCGTCAAGATTAGCAACTTCCATACTAAAAAACGTACTCTGCTCAACAACAAGATTGACATTTCCGGCGCCGCTGATCGGCAAATAAAACCAGGTCGGGTTTGGAGTTTCGAACAGACATCCATAATTATTTCCTGATTCTGCCGCTGCGATACCAACCGTGTTGGGAAACGGGATCCCTAAAGAATTGCAGAGCGAATTTGCCCCGGCGCATACGTTCGAAACGTTGCAATTTGACATAGCATTTAACTGAACGGCATATATAATGTCGCAATCTGCTGCTGATTCTCTGATGTATATGGTTGTAATTGCATTCTGCATTCCAATATTATAGTTCGCAGGATTCGGCAACGGATCATTTTCATCTTCAGCATGAGCCATATCAGCGTAATAGGCAAGATTATTTTCTGTGTTAAGCTGTGCTTCTACTGCCGTCAGATTAAAAACTACTGAACCGTTCGAATCTTCATCACATGCAGTTAGTGGCTGAAGCTGTGTCGTACTGATGACCAAATTTTGTGCAGTCACGGTAAACCATGTCAGTAAAAATTCTCCTGAGTCGTTGTTTTGAATTCTGATAAAAATTTCATCTGCGCCAGCTGCAACAGTAGTGCAAAATTCTTCAGGATTTGCAATAGCAGATGTTCCCGTCTGAGCGGCTGCCGACGATGTATAATATGAAATCGTAAAATTAATTGGATCAATGGTAAGCGCTTCTGCATCATTGACCGTTAGATCAAAACAAGCCGCTCCATCAACGGCGCAAGCGGTTAGATTCGTAGGCTCATTTATGCTGCTACCATTGCAGTTGTTGAGCGTGACAAATAAGTTTTCCGACCAATCGCTGCTACTGCCGATACAAACAGAACGCACATAAAAATCGTAGGATTCCGGACATTCAAGGCCTGTGATGACAAATGGGTTTGTCGTTACGGATATTCCCATCATTGAAGGTAAAGGAACCGGACTGCCAGCATTTAAAATTAAAATCTCCCACTGGGTTTCACCTCCCATTGCTAACCAGCTCAAAGTCACAGAACTGTCGGTAATCATCGAAGCCGTTAAGTTTTGAGGAATGAGGCACGTGCCGGAACAATCAATGGCGGAAAGGCTGAGGGTTGAAATGCCCGAACATCCGGATTCGTAGTACATACTGCGCACATATATATCCTGATTCGGAACCGTAGTAGTAAATGGGTTTTCAAGTGCATTGACCTGATTTTGCGCATCAATCTCAGTAAGATAGAAAGAAAGTTCAACCTCCGTTGGAATCAATACTGACATTGACCAAATGTTCTCGGCAATTTCTTCCAAATCAAATGTAGTCAGCCCATTTGTGGGACTATTATCCATATCACAAATACTAAAGTTGTGATTTATTACCTGCGGTTGTAAATTGACCCGCAAATGAAACTCTGCAATTTCATAATTTGATGGATCAGCGACTTCTTCAACCCGTGCCCACATCGCCTGTGGATTGCCAAAATTCATATATGCCGTCGGATTGGTAATCGGAGATGCGTCGGCATTCGCACTAGCTGAACTTGTGTGGTAAGTAACTATATAATCTGAAGTCGATAATCCATTCAGGATGACAGGAGTTTGTTCAGCAAGATTAAAAACCGCGAAATCACTATTTGAACATACAGTCAGGTCGCCGGGCTGCGCGATATCAAACTGCGCATTTGATCTACTAAAAAATCCCAGCATAAATAGTAAGAGTAATTTTTGCTTCATGTGTTATAATTTATGTTTTTAGAGAACACAAAGTACGGAATCTCAATCAATTGTGCTCGCAGAATTATAAATTTTTGAGCACATCGCTAATTTCCGAATAAAAGAGCTTTCAACACAGAATGATAGCTTATCAATGAAAATTCCAAAAGCCAAAGAATCGTACCTTTGCTGCAGTTTAATAATACCTGATTATATCTTGCGTTAGCTGAATAGGATGAATGAAATGGAATATGCAATTGTAGATATCGAAACAACAGGCGGAAATGCCAGTGGCAGCCGCATCACGGAAATTGCCATTATCATACATGATGGCACCAACATCATAGATCGTTGGGAAACACTTGTTAACCCGCAAAAAGAAATTCCACTGCCGATCTTTGCACTCACCGGGATTACCAATGAAATGGTTAGCTCGGCGCCCGTTTTCGACGATATTGCAGAACATGTGTTTCAATTGCTGAACGAACGCATATTTGTTGCACACAACGTCAACTTTGACTATTCATTCGTTAGGCATCAACTTGATGAGGCTGGATTTAAGTGGTCGGCAAAGAAGTTATGCACTGTTCGCGCGGCAAGAAAACTCAAACCGGGGTTAGGATCGTACAGCTTAGGAAACCTTTGCCGGTCACTTGATATATTTATCACAAACAGGCATCGCGCCGGTGGTGATGCAGATGCAACCGCGAATTTATTTTCGCAACTGATGGATTGCGATCTCCAAGGCGAGCTATCAAAAATGATCAAAAAAACTGCCCAGGACCAACGGCTGCCACCAAACCTTCCGCCTGAAGATTTTCGGCAATTGCCGGAGAAACCAGGAGTCTACTATTTTTATAATGAGGCACGAAAGGTCATTTATGTAGGAAAGGCTATCAACCTAAAAAAACGGGTGGCTTCACACTTCACCGGCAACACGATCAAAGCGCAGCGACAGCATTTTTTACGCGACATATATGGAATCTCATTCGAAGTCTGCGCAACCGAATTGATGGCGCTACTTCTGGAATGCAATGAAATCAAAAAGCTGTGGCCGACATACAACCGTGCTTTAAAGCGTTTCGAGCCAAAATTCGGACTCTATGAATATGAAGCCCGCAGCGGTTACAGATACTTAGCCATTGGAAAGGTGAGCAAATCTCAGCCATGCATCGAATTTTTTAATACGCTTTATGATGGTATAAACGTCCTGCGTAATCTTGCTGAACAATTTGAAATTGATCAAAGATTTTGCAAATACTGCGTGGCAGGTGACGATGATGCCGGTCAGAAAAATGACCTTTCAGACTTACCGGCTGTTGATGTTCACAATACTAAAGTTGAAAATGCAATTGACTTTCTCCAAAAGAATAAATCAAGTTATGCCATTATAGACAAAGGAAGATCTTCCGACGAACGCAGTTGTATCTGGATTGAAAATGGACATTTTTATGGAATGGGCTATGTCGCATCTGACGTCGGTTTGACGGACGCGTCACAGGTGAAAGATTATGTTACGCCTTACAGAAGCAATCAATATATCATGCAGCTAATCGATAACTACGCGAAGAAGCATCCGCATAAACTTCTGTTAGCGAATCTCGTTTAGACACTCATTTTGGTCTAGTGGCACTTCCTGAAGATCCGAAACTTCATATCCGATCGGCTTGAAGGAATAATTATTCGACATTTCTGCAGAGCATGCAGTCAATCCGATCACAAGATCGATCTCCGCCTGAATTACTATATAATCACCTGCTTTGCTTTTAGGTGG
>DASWND010000059.1:0-29553 GCA_036399435.1 Flavobacterium sp. | reverse complement strand
TACCCTTATCGGCGCACTCGTCTCATATTTCGGAATAATGGACTTTGGCCTTAACAATACAATCGTCCGTTTTATCGCAAGATATCGGGCGAAGAAAGACAAAGAAGGCGAAGAGAATTTTCTCGCCACAACCATGTTGATTTACTGCTTTATTTCGGTTTTGGTCGTAATTGCCGGAACAATCATGTATTTTAATCTGGAGTTATTTTTCAAGAAACTGACCCCGGTTGAGATGGAAAAGGCAAAGACTATGTTTGTCATCGTGATCTTCAATCTCGCAATTGGACTTCCCGGCGGTGCTTTTGCTGCAATTTCTTCTGGATATGAACATTTCGTTTTTCCACGGACATTAAATATCATAAAATATATTTCCAGGTCATTGATGGTAATTGCCTTATTGATGTACGGAGGCGATGCAATAGGAATGGTAATACTTGATTCAATTTTCAACATACTTGTGATTATTATCAACGGTTTCTATGTCCTCCGCAGATTAAAAGTGAAATATAAGTTGCACTACTACGCAATGCCGCTGATAAAAGAGATTTTTTCCTATTCGATCTGGGTCTTTGTCTTTGCGATTTTTGCACAATTTCAATGGCGTAGCGGCCAGGTTATTCTGGGATCGATCTCAGGTACTACAGCGGTTGCAATCTATGGAGTAGGTGTGATGTTGGGATCATACTACGGTGCTTTTTCAAGTGCAATCAGTGGAGTTTTCCTTCCACGAGCCACCAAAATGACTGTCCTTGACGCCTCTGCAGATGAATTGACCGATATGATGATTCGTATCGGAAGGTTTTCGGCGATTAGCCTTCTATTGATTCTCGGTGGCTTTCTGCTTTATGGTAAACAGTTTGTTGATTTATGGGTTGGAAAATCTTATCGCGACGCTTATATAATTGCATTAATAATAATGTTTGCATATACGGTTCCATTGGTGCAGTCATTTGCCAACGCAATTCTGGAGGCGAGAAGACAGTTTTCGTTTAAGGCATTAACCTACATTTCATTGATAGTAATCGGAACAGGAGTCGGTGCTTATCTGGTCCGATATGTTGGCACTATTGGTATCATCATAGGTCTGGCAGGCGGTTGGCTGTTGGGACAAGTTATAATGAACTTTTATTACCACAATAAATTAGGATTGCAGATTCCACGTTTTTATGCCGGTCTTTTTCATAAATTATTGCCCACCTACGTTTTTATCATTGCGATCGGATACGCAATTACTTTTATTCCGGGGAATAATTGGATAAATCTTGGGATTAAAATTATATTGTTTGCTGGCGTTTATGTTTCGATGATGTATAAATTTGGTTTAAACGCTTATGAAATTTCTACTTTTCGTAGTGTGATACCATTTATAAAGAAATAACTATGTTGAATCTAAGACATATTGAGTTTGAAAATAATGGAAAACGTGTCGTGTACCAATATACTTTTGACGCTTCACTAGATAAATATTTCAAGAAGTCAAACTTGTTCTTTTCTGAGTATGATGTTGATGTATCTATGGTTCCACATTCTGTTCTTGTGGTACCCTTTCTGGCAAACTTTACGCCGATAAGCTGGTTCGCAGGTTTTGATATTACTGTTGATGAAGTTGACGAAGATTTTTATAAAGCACTTCAGAATATCAAACAGGAGCTTGAAAAGCATCATCCGGCACTTCAGGGGAAAGAAAGTAAACTTGTCGGCAACCTTACAAATAACGAAAAATCAGGTGAAAAGTCGGCAATGTTGTTCAGTGGGGGCGTTGATGCTTTTGCGACATACTTTCGGCATTTTGATGAGTATCCGGATCTAATTACTATTAAAGGTGCCGATATTGAACTTTCAGACACTAAACAATGGGATGAGGTAGTATCATTCAACGAAAATGAGCCGATCCTAAAAAATAACGATCGGCATTATGTTATTTCAAATCTCAAGGATTTTTATACATATGAAGTCGATTTGCTTCTTCCAACTCCGGGTTGGTGGGGAAATATCCAACACGGACTTGCACTGATTGGCGCACTTGCCCCATTATCGCATATAAAAGGTTATGGACGTATTTATATCGCTTCAACAAGATCAATTCACATGGCATTTAATGCTTGGGGATCAATGCCTGAAACAGACGAAAAAATCTCATGGGCCGGATTGCAGGTTCACCACGATGGTTTCGAGCTTAAACGTCAGGAGAAAGTTGATCTAATTGTGGATTCTCTAAAAAAGTTGAACAAAAACACGACTTTACGTGTTTGCTATTCAGAGATCAAAAAGGATCTGAACTGCTCTCACTGCGAAAAGTGTGTCAGAACTATTTACGGAATCATACTTGCAGGCGGTAATCCAAACGACTTTGGTTTTAAAGCTGATAAAAACATCTACGAACGAATTCAGAATACTGTCAGCCGCGGATTTCGCACTAAAGGCGCGCAGTTTTTCTGGTCGGAACTTGCTCAAAAAGCGCGAACTGCCGACAATGCGTTTTATTTCGAAGACGCTGTTGCAGAAAAACAGTCACGCACAAACCTGCTTGCAGTGATCGATGAGCAAACAGCAAAAGAAATTGCAAAAATGACCGGTTTAAAAAAACTGAAATTTAAGTTGATTAACTCTTATCCAAAGCTTTTTCAGGCGTATCTTAACTTTAGACGCGGAAGTTAATGTCTTTTACTGCTGTTGAATTTGTGAACTTACTTTATGAATGCTTAAAGCCGCTGTCATATATTATAAATATATTTCTATAATTGTCGAATTGTTTTTGGATAACGGAAAAATGTGTCAGAAGATCCGATAATCCAGCCAAGTCACTTCAAGAACATTAATATATTGGTACATTTGCGGCACTTGACTAAAATAGAAATTTCATTTGAAAAAATTATTGCTGCAAGTTTTAGTAATTAGATAGACTTTGTATGATGCAGCAGCATCCAAGAAAATAGCCTAAAATGAAATACGGACTTTTAACCTATAAGGAAAGTAAACAGGTATTCAACGTCGGAGATAATATTCAAAGCCTTGCCGCAAAGCAGTTTCTGCCAACAATTGATGCGTATATCAACCGCGAAAAACTTGCTGAATACGAAGGTGAACGCACGAAAGTCATCATGAACGGGTGGTTTACACACAATGTTCACAATTGGGTTCCGAATGGCAACATCGATCCGTTATTCGTTTCCTTCCACATAAACAACACGGCGGCTCCGCATATGCTTAGTGAAAAAGGCATTGCTTATCTGAAAAAGCATCAGCCAATCGGGTGCCGCGATCAATTCAGTGCCGATACTTTAATGGCAAAAGGAATTGACGCTTATTTTACCGGATGCCTTACGCTCACGCTTGATACGTATAAAGTTGATGACTCGCAGCGCGGCGATGATATATATATTGTCGATCCGCTTTACAGTTATCCGACATTTGAAAAAGTGACTTATAACTACAAGCGTTTTCTTCGCAGCATCCAAAGTGGAAAATTATTTCGCATTGGCGACAAGAAGAAGCACCTTAAGAA
Organism: Flavobacterium sp.; assembly: GCA_036399435.1. Lineage (GTDB taxonomy): Bacteria > Bacteroidota > Bacteroidia > Flavobacteriales > Flavobacteriaceae > Flavobacterium. The sequence continues at coordinate 26,048 of DASWND010000059.1, read as the reverse complement.
TTTTATTGATGCAGATCTACTGAAAAGTGCTACTTATGTCAATCAGGAGCCGCCGTCTGGAAAATATACTGAACAGGAAAAATTCGCCATGGCCGAGGACTTACTGCATAAATACGCGCGTGCTAAACTTGTAATTACATCGAGGATTCACTGCGCATTGCCTTGTCTTGCTATGGGAACTCCGGTAATTTTTGTAAACGGGTTTGATAGTTTTGTGGATTCATGCAGATTCGACGGAATATTGGATTTGTTCAATCGGATTGATGTAGATGCTAAAACCGGAAACTTCGTAGCGAACTTTCCACTTGAAGGAAAGATCAATAAAGATACTAAAGTCAAAAATCTGGAAAAACATCATGCGCTGGCTGAACCTTTAAAGGAAAAATGCAAAGCTTTTATTGCTGACACGAAGTAGTTCCAGATGGCTCTCGGGTGATTAAATTAATAAGTTATCTTTGCGGAATAACAATATCGTTTAAAAATACTTATAGATGTTCAACGACTACATTTTAAGTCCGGTACTTGAGAATTTCAAATCCAACTTGAACAGGAATGCATTCTGCATTGATGATACATTCTACACTTATTCCGATTTTCAAGACTGCATTTCACGAATCCGCCAGGTTTTAAATGATTCTCCACCATCAGGTTCTATTGTAGGCATTGTTGCCAATGATGATCTTGAGACTTATGCATCCATCTTTGCGCTTTGGCTTGAAGGGCTGGCATACGTTCCATTGCATCCGATGCAGCCTGTGGAGCGGAACGCCGAGATTATTGAAATGACAGGCATAAACACTTTGTTATATTCAAAAGCAAAACCCGACTATTCGGTAAATTTAATTGAAACATCAAACCTTCCTTCGGCAAGCACTCACACTGCTCCTAAAACTGTTGCCGACGATGAAATGGCTTACATTTTATTTACTTCGGGAAGTACAGGAAAACCAAAGGGAGTTCCGATAACACGAAAAAGTGCCGGAGCTTTTATGGAGTCATTTTGGAAAATTGGCTTCCAGATCAGTGAGGATGATCGCTGCCTTCAATGTTACGACCTTACTTTCGATTTATCGATTCAGTCATTTCTTGTTCCTCTCACAAAAGGCGCGTGTACGTTTACGATTCCGCATGATCAGATAAAATTCAGCTACGTATTCGGACTTCTCGATGATCATCAGCTTACTTTTGCATCAATGCCGCCTTCAATGATACGTTACCTGAAGCCATATTTTGAAGAGATTGATGTGCCAAGTATGCGTTATTCGATATTAGCAGCCGAAGCGTCTCCACTTGATTTAATTATGGAGTGGTCGACTTGCATACCAAATGCTGAAATTTACGATTTATATGGTCCAACAGAAGCAACAATATATTGCACATATTATAAAGTTCCAACTGATGGTACTTGCAAAAGCCTAAACGGATTACTGTCTATCGGCCAACCAATGGACGGAATAACAGCTGTGATCTGCGACGAAAACAAAAACATTATTTCTCCCGGTGAAAAAGGTGAATTGTGTGTTGCCGGAGTTCAGGTTACACAAGGCTACTGGAACAATCCCGAGAAAAACGCTGAATCTTTTTTTGAGATGGAACATGAAGGTACGCGTAAACGGTTTTACAGAACCGGCGACTCATGTTTTATTGATTCTGATGGCGATATTATGTATGCCGGCAGAATTGATAATCAGGTAAAAATTCAGGGTTATAGAGTCGAACTTGGTGAGATCGAATTTCACGCACGTGAGTTCATGAAGAACAATAATGCAATTGCAGCAATCAATGACAACTCAGCCGGACATACCGAAATGGTACTGTTTGTTGAAGGTGAATTTGAAGATATTGAAGGACTGAAGCAACATCTTTCAGCCAAAGTTCCATCATATATGGTCCCTGCAAGATATATTATACAAGATGTGTTTCCATTAAATACCAATGCTAAAGTAGACAGGAAAGTCCTGAAATCATTACTAGTAAATTAAATACCGCGACATGGATAAATCAGTCTTTTTAGAAAAAGTAAAAGAACAGTTTTTAGATCTTGAGGGTGACATTAGTGCGGACTCAAATTTCAGGGATATTGATTCCTATGACTCACTTACGGGAATGATGATAATGGTCATGATTAAAGATGAGTTTAATGTAGATATAACCGAAGCGGAATACAGATCTAAAAAGACAGTTTCGGAACTATACGATTTTGCAATTCAAAACCAGAAGTAGTGACTGCTTACATTAACGGTATATCGTATTATCTTCCTAAGGATGTCCTGGATAATGCTGCATTATCACAAATGCATCCCGAATGGTCAGTAGAGAAGATCTCTGAAAAAACCGGGATTTACGAACGACATATTGCGGCGAAAGATGAATTTTCCAGCGATATGGCAGTTTCAGCGATGGAAACCTTTTTTGCTGAACATAACATCGATAAAACCAAAATCGACTTCCTGCTTTTTTGTACCCAGACACCGGATTATTTGCTTCCAACCACAGCATGTATACTTCAGGATAAGGTTGGGCTTCCAAAAACCGCCGGAGCACTTGATTTTAATCTTGGTTGCTCGGGATATATTTACGGTTTAGGTTTGGCAAGAGGACTTGTTGAAACAGGTCAGGCTAAAAATGTACTTTTAGTCACTTCTGAGACTTATTCAAAGCTTATCAATCAAAAAGATAAATCCAATAAAACTATTTTTGGCGATGGCGCAACTGTTTCTTTAATATCAAGTGAACCCCGCCCTGAAGACTTTAAAGCAGCTATTGGAAATTTTATTTATGGTACCGATGGCAATGGCGCCGCACATTTGATCGTCAAAAATAGTGGAATCCGAAGGTCAGCCGAAATCAGTGAAGATGTTCTCAATGCCGATGGAGATTACCAAAGCAACGATGACTTCCTATATATGAACGGAAAAGAAATTTTTGAATTTACTGCATTTCAAATTCCGCCATTGATAGACAGGCTTTTAGCCCAGAATTCGGTTTCTATTGATGATGTAGATATGTTTGTATTTCATCAGGCAAATGAATTCATGTTAAATTTTATCAGGAAACGTTGTAAAATTCCGGAAGATAAATTTTATGTTTCAATGAAAGATGTCGGAAATACGGTTTCTTCAACAATACCGATTGCCCTTCAGCGTGCAATTAAAGAAGGAAAAATAAAGTCAGGCGATCGTGTAGTTTTGGCCGGATTTGGTGTCGGATTATCAATGGGTGCCACAATAATTAATATTTCATAGAATGTTTCAGAATGCTGATGCAGATACGATTGAAGATCTGATCGAAGAGATCTACGACAAGGGAATTGTTCTTTCGAACTATTTTTCTGCCGACTTGAATGATGCGAGGTACTTCAAGTCAGATGATTCGATAGTCATTGAAAAGGAAATGCAAGGTTTTTCACGGCTCTATTTTATGACAGCCGATATCGATGATTTAGCCTCTATTCTTCAAAATGTGACGACCACATCAGTTATAAATTTTCCAACAACGGGCTCGGCAGACGATTTCGAGAAATTAATGAATGCATCAAATTTCTCATTTTATAAAAAATATGAGATTTATTCAAATGAAGAGATCAAAGGCAACGACGCCTTTGTTGAGCAATACGCTCAGGAGTCGGATTTCGAGAAAGTAAAGTCACTTCTGTATGAACACCTTGACGTTTATTCAGATCATCTTCCTAACGATGAGGTGTTAATGGATTTTATAACCAATCAGCAGGTACTCGTCAACTATCTTGATGGTGAAATCTGCGGTGTTCTGATATTTACAATACAAGGAAAAAATAAGTGTTATTTAAACTTCTGGGTCGATACCGGAAAAAATGGTTTGTTCTTATTGTTCAATATTTACAATTTGTTGAAAGAGAAGAACATTTCATATTCATATTTATGGGTGAATTCTCAAAATGAAAAGGTGAAAAGGATACACAAGCTGCTGGGTTCTAAACCAACCGGAACAGCAGACTATATTTATATTAATAAAAATCATGGATAAAGAAGCAATTAAAGAAAAGTTACAGCCGATATTTAATCGAACCTTTAAATCAGACATCGAAGTCACAGATTCACTGACAGCCAATGACGTAGATAATTGGGATTCACTTACGCATATGATCCTTATAAGCGAGGTGGAAAAAGATTTCGGAATCACCTTCAAACTCAAAGAGCTAAACAAGATGAAGAATGTTGGTAATATGGCTGATATAATTTTGTCGAAGCTCTAACTGTCAATGGTATTTACGTCTTTAAATTTCTTTCTGTTTTTTCCGGTAGTTTGCCTGTTGTACTACATTTCGCCGATCAGATTCAGATGGGTGGTGTTGCTGGTGGCAAGTTATTTTTTTTATATCAATATGAGTCCTGCCTACGCCATTATCCTGGCAGGCATCACCCTTTCAACATTTGTTTTTACACGTTTGATGGCTGATACGGATGATGAAAAACGGAAGCAAAGATTAAAGGTCATAAACATAGTGATCATTGTCGCTCCGCTGTTGTTTTATAAGTACATCGCAGCAATCAACAATGAGGTTTTTGAGCTGCTCGATTCGATGGAAATACGTTATCCTCTCCCAGAGATCAAGTTCCTGTTGCCGATCGGAATATCATTCTACACATTTATGGCGGTTGGTTATACCATAGATGTATACAATGAGGAGATCGAAGTGGAGCGAAATCCGGGAATCCTGGCTCTGTTTATTTCTTTCTTTCCGCTAGTTCTTTCAGGTCCGATAGAACGCGCTAAAAACATGCTGCCGCAGTTCAACTCGATCAACAAAATTGATTACGATAAGATCAATCTCGGACTAAAACTGATGCTGTGGGGCTATTTCATGAAACTTGTAGTCGCCGACAGGATTGGGATCTATATCAATGAGGTTTACGCACACCTTGAAGATCATAATGGATCGACCCTCATCCTTACAACACTGTTATATCCTTTTCAGGTTTATGGTGATCTTGGAGGTTATACACTAATTGCAATTGGCACTGCCCGCGTACTTGGATTCGATGTTATGCCCAATTTCAGGCGGCCTTTCTTCTCAGTATCGATAGCCGAATTTTGGAGAAGATGGCATATGTCGCTTATAACATGGATCACTGATTATATTTATACGCCAATGTCGTTCGCATTACGCAAGTACCGCCGCTGGGGAATTGTCATGGCGCTTTTTTTAGCGTTTTTGATCAGCGGAATTTGGCATGGAGCTAAAGTGACATACGTTGTATGGGGCCTTACACAAGGGGCATTCCTTAGTGTGGAAGCCATGACGGTACAACAGCGAAAAGCTTTTCGCGAGCGGTTTAATCTTGCATCAAAAGCGTGGTTCATTGCACTTTGCTGCGTAATTGTTTATCTGCTGTTTGCAGCGTCGCAGATTTTTGGACGTGCGACAACGATGGCGGATAGCGGTACAGTTTTTACAAAAATAGCTACTGAAGGTGGAATGCCATACCTTGATGTTTCAACATTAGCACTTGCGGCGTTGGGAATTGGCCTGTTGTTGCTGTCTGATTTTCGGGACGAATTCTTCCCCGGTAAGTTTGAACTCTTTGAAAACAAATACTTTCCCGTACGATTCCTGTCGTGCCTGGCAGTTTTTTTTATGATTATCTTCTTGGGCGTTTCGAGTGATGCATTTATTTATTTTCAATTCTAACTCCGAAGCAAATGAAGATGTTTTTCCTGAAAGTGTTCCTATTCGTGTTAGTTGCAACAACAGCAATGACATTTGTGCTTGAGAAGTACGGAGGTTATGTTGATTATTTTTATGTGAAGCTTTCTTCGCCCGCACAAACATCTTTAATCGTAGGTGATTCGCGCAGTATGCAAGGCGTACAACCCGCGGTTATCAATAAATATTTCAGCAATTCAGATTTGGAAATGCCGATTTTAAATTACTCTTTTACCGTTGCACAAGCAGCCTACGGCGAGCATTATTTTAGAAGTATCCGAAAAAAATTGCACCCTGAAACGACAAACGGATTATTTATAATAACAGTTAGTCCATTCGAGGTTTCTAAAAATCCAAAAGACAACGAGGCCACTCATGAATTTTTTGAAGCCGATGCGCCTCCGCATAATATGCACTTCGTGAATATCAGTCCCAATCCTGAATACTTATTTCGAAATTACAATCTGTTTCATTTTAAAGCAATTTTTAAAAAGAAATCCCGTGTTCACGAAGATGGCTGGTTTCAAGGCGATAATGTTCCAACTGATCCAAAAGTGATAAAAAAACTAAAAGTAGAGAAGGTCAAACAATTTGAAAAGGAAGCATCAACTCTAAAAAAATCAAACTACAGACTTAAAAGCCTCGATAGCCTTGTTGCGTATTTGGAAAAGCGCGGCCAGGTTTATTTGGTCAGGATGCCTCTCGACAAGGAAGTGGCAACCGTAGAAAACAGCTATTGGAAAGGTTTCGACAACGACATGGATTCGATCGCACAGCGTAATAAATCGAAGTACATCAATTTTTCGATAAACAATCCATTCCAAACATACGATGGCGTTCATCTCGATAATGAAACGGGTGCGATCTTTACGAAAGTTTTATGCGACTCGATAGCGAATTCGGCTATGGCCTCCAAAAATACCATCCGAAAACAGTAATGCAACGATAATGAAAAAAAAGATACTTATCTGTTTCGGAACCAGGCCGGAAGCCATTAAAATGTGTGCTTTAGTCCACAGCCTTAAACAAACTGATTTTCAGGTTGAGGTTTGCGTCACTGCGCAGCACCGTGAAATGTTGGATCAGGTTCTTGATTTTTTCGAAATTACACCGGATTATGATCTTAATATCATGAAGCCGAATCAGTCGCTCAATGAACTCAGCAGCCGGATCTTTATGAAGATGGATGAGGTTTTAACAGCCGCAGTGCCCGACCTGGTCTTGGTACACGGCGACACAACTACCTCAAGCATTTGTGCATGGGCAGCATTTCATCGCGGAATTAAAGTCGGTCACGTTGAAGCCGGACTACGAACATACGACAAACAAGCTCCGTTTCCTGAAGAAGCAAACAGGCAAATAACAGGACGTCTCGCCGATTTTCACTTCGCCCCAACAGAAACTTCGAAGGACAATTTAATTTCAGAAAAAGTTGCTGAAGATTCAATAATTGTTACCGGTAACACCGTTATTGATTCGCTTCTATGGACTGTTGCCAAACTTGAAGAAAAATTTACAAATGAAAAGATCGAGATGCTGCAAAACATAGTTGATCTTTCGAAGAGAATTATACTGGTAACGGGACATCGCCGCGAAAATTTTGGTGATGGTTTTTTGAACATCTGCAAAGCACTTGGCAACATTGCGACAAATCATGATGTTGAAATTGTATTTCCGGTACATTTAAATCCAAATGTTCAGGAACCTGTAATGAGGCTTTTGTCTGAATATAAAAACATTCACCTGATCGAACCTCTAGATTATCCGTCATTTGTTTTTATGATGATGAAATCACACCTGATCATTACCGATTCTGGTGGTGTTCAGGAAGAAGCACCGTCACTTGGAAAACCTGTTCTGGTAATGCGGGACACAACAGAACGTCCTGAAGCAGTTGCGGCAGGAACCGTCAAGTTAGTGGGAACCGACTATGAAAAGATTACATCATCAGCGACAGAACTTCTACTCGATCAAAGGATTTATGATCAAATGTCGACTGCCTATAATCCATATGGTGACGGGCATGCCAACGAAAGGATTGTGAATTTTATAAAGGACAACCTTCCATCATAGAAGAGCCTGATTCAATTTTAATGGTTAGGTGTTGTTGCAAAAATTGGAATGCGGTTAAAAATGCAACAAATATTGTAGCAAAATTTTCAAAAGGAAAGAAATTGCAACAAAGATTGTAGCAAAATTAAAATCTTTAAAATATTCGTTTAATTGTGGAAATGCCGTGTTGTTGCGTAAGTCCAATCAAATATTAATATGATACCTAAAATAATTCATTATTGCTGGTTCGGCGGAAAGCCTTTGCCACCGCTTGCTGAAAAGTGCCTGGCTTCATGGAAAAAATTTCTTCCGGAGTATGAGATCATCGAATGGAACGAAAATAACTTTCCACTTGATGATTATATTTTCGCTAAACAGGCTTTAGAAAACAGAAAATTTGCATTTATATCTGATGTGTGCCGGCTTCACGCAATCAAATACCACGGCGGAATCTACATGGACACCGATGTTGAAGCGTTAAAAACACTTGATGATTTTCTCCATCACAATGCTTTCTCCGGCTTTGAAAATGACGATTTTGTTCCGACAGGATTAATGGCAAGTGAGAAGAATGGTGCCTGGGCAACCGAAATGCTGGCGTACTACGACAACAGGCCGTTCGTTAAAGGCGATGGTACTCTTGACACAGTGTCAAATACCTTTATTATCACCCAATTGATGAGGGAAAAAGGGTTTAAGATGAACAATACACTGCAGGAAATTCCAGGCTATGTGGCCTTTTATCCAAACGAATATTTTTGTCCGAAATCCTATAAAACAGGTAATATTGATCTGACAGCAAATTCATATTGTATCCATCATTTTGCAAAGTCATGGATTCCGGCGAAAAAGCGTTGGAGAAATATTGCGAAGATGAAAGTGATGAACATTTTCGGACATCAAAACATTCAAAAGATCATTGATCTGATCAAAAGGTAATATGCGGATATTATACATCACCGACCAGGTTTATCTGCACGGCGGAGCTGAAAAGATACTTATCCAGAAGCTGAATCTGTGGGTGAAATATTTTGGTTATGAAGTGATGTTGATTACGCTGCAACAGGAGGGACGCGCGCCTTTTTTTCCAATAAATGCACAGGTTAAACACTTTGATTTAGGTCTTGTAATTCCTGAAAAAACAAGCTTCTTTACACGGAAAAATATTGTAGATCTTCCTGATCATGCGAAAGTGCTGAAACGTCAGATAGATGCTTTTAAACCTGACGGTATTTTTTTAATATCACTGGGATTTGTTCGTTATATATTGCCGTTCATTGCCGGCAGATATCCGATCTATAATGAATACCACACCTCGTACTATGGATTTCAGCTAGGATACGAAAAGTTGTCTCCATTAAAAAAAATCAAAAAAAAGCTGTCATATTTTCTGATTGAATGCGTCGAAAATATGTATACAAATATTGTCTTCCTTAATCAGGCGGAGCAAAATCATTATAAAAGAAAAAACGGGGTCATTATTCCAAATTTTTATGACGATACTGAACCTCGCGTTGAAGTACCAAAACAAAAGCAGGTTATATCACTTGGAAGGTTAAGCTATCAAAAAGGCTATGACTTATTAATTCAAGCCTGGGATTTAATATCTGAAGACATACCAGGCTGGAATCTTGCGATTTTTGGCAACGGGGAAAAACACGCCGCCCTTCAGATGCAGATTTCAAAGTCTAAATCCAGAAACACAATAGAACTTCATCCTGCAACAAATGAAGTTAACCTGAAGCTCGCTGCATCCGCATTTTACGTGATGAGTTCGCGCTTTGAAACTTTTCCAATGGTTTTGCTGGAAGCAATGTCTAATAATCTTCCCGTGGTTTCATTTGATTGTCCAACTGGTCCAGCAAGTATTTTAACCAATGGTGAAGACAGCATTTTAGTGGAAAATGGCAATGTCGCAGCACTCGCCGAAAAAATAAAATTTTTAATGCTCAACGAAGATAAGCGAATTGCGATGGGCGCAAAAGCAAGTGAAAACGTCAGCAAACTTGATCCGAAAATCATCATGCAGCAATGGGATAACCTACTGCGTAAAAACCTAAAAAATGATATTTAATTCGATTGAGTTTTTATTTTTTGTACCGGTTGTATTTTTTCTGTATTGGTTTTTCGCCAAAGGAAACACAGCAAGACAGAACATCCTGCTCCTAATAGCCAGCTATTACTTCTACGCAAATTGGGATTATAGATTTTTGTTTTTATTGATTCTCCTGACGTTTATCGATTACTGCATTGCCATCCGTATTCACAAAGCCGGCAGCAATAGCATGAAAAAAAGTTGGTTGTGGCTCAGCGTTGGAGTTAATCTGAGTTTTCTAGGTATTTTTAAATATTTCAACTTCTTCTCTGAATCTTTTGGTGAATTATTTGACGGTTTTGGATTGGCAACAAATTATGTTCTGCTGGATGTAATTTTGCCTTTAGGAATTTCCTTTTTCACTTTGCGGTCGATCTCATACGTCGCAGATGTGTATAAAGATAAGATCGTACCGGAGCGAAATTTTGTCAATTACGCGTTGTTTCTGAGTTTCTTTCCCTTACTTATTGCTGGTCCGATTGAGCGCGCAACCCATTTTTTACCACAAATTCAAATCAAACGTGTTTTTAAATACGACATGGCCGTCGACGGTCTAAGGCAAATTTTATGGGGGCTTTTCATGAAAGTTGTGATTGCCGATAACTGTGGCCTCATAGTTAATAAAGTTTTTGATAAACCTCATGAATACACAGCGAGTTCATTAATTGTTGGCGCGATTTATTTTGCGTTTCAGATCTACGGCGATTTTGCAGGCTATTCCAATATTGCTATTGGAACCGCCCGATTATTCGGAATAGATATACAACAGAACTTCGCTAATCCATATTTTTCACACAATATAGCAGAGTTTTGGCGCCGCTGGCACATATCACTTTCTACATGGTTTCGGGATTATGTTTATTCACAATTGACCGAAAAACAAAGTGGATTGAAAAGGCAAATTCCTGTCATTTTATTGGTTTTTGCAGCAATTGGTCTATGGCATGGCGCTAATTGGACTTTTTTGCTTTGGGGTCTATTACATGCAGTGTACATAATTACGCTGTTGATTTTCAAGGTCAACGTCGCCGATAATGTAGTTGGGGAAAATCGAATGCTTCCATCGCTGAAAGAGCTTTTGCAAATGCTGTTTACTTTTGGTATCATTACCATTAGTTGGGTGATTTTTAGATCAGAATCAGTTGCGGACGCTGCATCTTATTTGGCCCGTATGGTCAACATAATGCATTTCGGAGTTCCGAAAGTTGATCTAAAACCGTTCGCTTTCATCATTATGCTTGTGGCAGCGGAATGGGTGCAGAGAAGAAAACGTCATAGTTTAGAGCTTTCTTCCATGAACAATAAGATTTTAAGATGGATGATTTATACTATTGTCTTTTTGATGATTTTAATTTTTTCCTCACATTCAGATACTTTTATAGATTATCAATATTACGCGCTTCAACAATAGTGAATTTCGAATTTCAATCAAGTATAAAATGAAACTTTTTTTAATAAAATGCCTAATTGCCGGATCGATCGTATCTGTTTCGGTGTTCTTATTACTTGAGTTCATGGGAAGTTACATTGATCCTTTCTATAATAAATTCACAAGCGGTCGACAGTCGTCATTAATTATTGGCGACTCAAAAAGTTTTCAAGGTCTTCAACCTGCTGTTCTTGATGATAAACTTGCAAATAGATTCGAGATTCCGATCTACAATTATAGTTTTACAATAAAAGAAGTTGTTTATGGCGATAGGCTTTTAGAAAATATTAAAGAAAAGTTGAAACCGGATACTAAAAATGGATTGTTTATCCTGTCCGTAAGCCCCTGGGTTTTGACTGAGCGAGAAGGCGACAACATAGCAAAAAACGAATTCTCCGAAATGGAACTTGTACCATGTAATATGGAAAATGTTTCTATGAACCCAAACCTTGAATATATTCTGACTAATTTTGAGAATCTCGCCTTTAAGTCGATATTCCGTAGAAATTCTCAAACTTATTCCGATGGTTGGATGGAAGATAAACACATGGCACCTAACATAGCAACAAAGAAAGCCTGGGAAAAAGTACAGCTCACCAATTCAAGAAATTTGACAAAGAAGTGGCGAAAGTCAACGTACAGATTGCAAAAACTTTCTGAGACAATTGCTTTTCTGCAGAAGCACGGAACGGTATATTTGATCAGGATGCCATCCGGCGCTTCATTAACTGATATCGAAGATAAATACTGGAACAATTTCGATAAAACAATTTCGGTAATTGCACAAAAGAATCAAGTTCCATATATAAATTTTTCAACCCACAATGGCAAATATGAGACTTACGACGGCGTTCATCTAAATAAAGAAGTAGGCGCGATTTTCTCTTCAGTCTTGTCCGATTCCATAATAAAATACGAACAGGTTAAGTGAACACACTAATTCCATTAGAATATTACGGAGCTTTCTACTACTATTTTTTACTGATGGTAGTGTTAGCTGTTTTTATACAGTCAGGTGCTCAGTCTATTGATAATTCAGCGAACCTAAAAATCAAGAGAAACCTGGGGATATTTCTGGTCTACTTCGTGCTGATTTACATGGGAACGCGACCCCTTAGCGGTAGGTACTTTGGTGATATGCGTACGTATTCTGTGCGGTATCTTGGATATGCTGCCGGTCAGGAGTTATTTGTAGGAAAAGATATTTTCTTCGATTATTTTATGAAGTTCTGCTCATCCATAATGAGCGTCGAAATGTTTTTCCTGATCTGTTCAGCTTTATATGTTTACCCGCTGTATTTAGCATCAAAGAAAATGTTCGAAGGTTATTGGTTCTATTGCTTTCTGATGATCGTAATATCGATGTCTTTCTGGTCATATGGAACCAATGGAATCCGGAATGGAATCGCAACATCGTTCTTTACCTATGCCATTACAAGAGAACGTCCTCTTTACAAATATTTATGGATGCTGCTTGCCGTAGCGTTTCACCAGTCGCTGATCATACCCATAATTGCCTATTTCATTTCGATCAAGTTCAATAAAACTTCCTTATACTTTAAACTGTGGCTGATCACAATTCCACTTTCAATAATTTTAGGTAGTTTTTGGGAGGGCTTTTTTATGAATTTGGGTCTTTTTGAAACTGAGCGCGCTGAAGGTTATCTCACGGGCGGCGAAGAATTTGCGGAACAATTCAGCAGCACGGGATTCCGCTGGGATTTTCTTCTGTACAGTGCAACAGGCACGTTTGCAGGATGGTATTTTATTATTAAAAAGAAGTTTCAGGATCCCTTATATAGCCACATATTTAACGTGTACTTGATTTGTAATGCGTTTTGGATCTTAGTAATTCGTGCCACGTTCTCTAACAGGTTTGCGTACTTGTCGTGGTTTTTACTTGGAATCGTAATTATATACCCTTTGCTAAAGAACCGCTTTTTTTTAAAGCAACACAATGTCGTTGCAAAGGTGACATTTGTATATTTCTTATTCACTTTCTTGCTGAACGTATTTTTATAAATGAAATCAATCACGGTTTTTACGCCAACTTTTAATAGGGCATTTTGTCTACATCAGGTTTACGAAAGCTTATGCAGACAGACCTCAAAGGACTTTGCGTGGTTGATTATCGATGATGGATCGACAGACAACACAAATGAGATAGTCGAATCCTGGATAAGTGAGCGCAAGATCGACATCAAGTATGTCTACAAGAAAAATGGTGGTATGCATACTGCCCACAATACAGCGTATGATAACATTGACACAAAGCTAAATGTCTGCATCGACTCCGACGATTTCATGCCCGATGATGCTATTTTTAACATTCTTGAGCTGTGGGAAAAAAAGGGCAGCAGCACGTTCGCGGGAATTATCGGACTTGACGCTTTTAAAGATGGAAGTATTGTTGGCACCAAAATTCCCGATACTATCACTGAATCTACTTTATCAGCATTATATCAGAAGCACGGTGTATCAGGTGATAAAAAGTTGGTGCTTAGAACGGAGGTTGTCAGAAATTACCCAAAGTATCCGGAATTTGAGGAAGAACGGCTGGTTCCGCTTGGGATTTTGTACAAAATGATCGACGAAGATTTTAAATGCCTGTGTTCAAACAACGTATTTTGCATTGTTGAATATTTGCCCGATGGATCATCAAACAACATTATGAGGCAGTATCGAAAAAGTCCAAAAGGATTTTACTATGCAAGAGCGGTAGAAATGCGATATTCAAAAAGCCTCTCCTTCACGTTTACCCGCGCGATGCATTTGATTTCGAGTGCTTTATTTGCGAAAAGGTTGAATATCTTTTATCAAAATCCGAACAAAGTAGTGACTTTGCTTGCAGTTCCATTCGGACTTGCATTACATTGCTACATTCTCTATAAATCATCCAAATGAAAATATTGGTCGCTATTAACGGAATGGCAACCGGTGGCGCAGAGAAGCTTGTCGCTGATACTACTCCGATTTTTAAGCAAAGTGGCATTGAAGTAGACGTTTTGCTGCTAAATGGAAGTGAAACACCTCTGCTACAGAAGCTAAAGTCAACCTCTGATGGGGAAATTATCAGCTTGGGCAGAAGAAGTGTGTACGATGTACGCAATGTTTTTTCCCTGATCAAGTATATGAGGAAATATGATGTAATACATGTTCACCTCTTTCCTGCGCTGTACTTTGTGGCAATAGCAAAGTTGCTGAGTCTTTCAAAAGTAAAACTCGTTTATACTGAACACAGTACGAATAATCGCCGTCGCATTAATTTATTTTTTAAAGTTACTGATAAGCTGATTTACAAGTTATATCACAAAGTCATTACGATTTCACCGGAAGTAGACGATCAGTTGCGAGCCCATCTAAAAAGTAGCGCACAAAAATTTGTTGTAATTCCCAATGGGATTTTATTCGATAGTTTCCGAAAAGCAGTTCCACATCCGAAAACAAATTTTTGTAATATCGACGACCGGATATTAGTACAAGTATCTAGTTTTCGATATCCGAAGGATCAACCCACAGTGATTAGGGCGCTGCAATATTTAGACAATAATGTAAAACTGCTGCTTGTTGGTGAAGGGCCTAACCTCACTGAATGCCGTCTGCTGACTAAGGAACTGGGTTTAGAAGACAGAGTTCTTTTTTTGGGAATTAGAATGGATATACCGCAGATTCTTCGCACCGCCGACATAGTAATCCTATCGTCTGTATATGAAGGATTGTCGTTATCCAGTCTTGAAGGAATGGCTTGCGGAAGACCCTTTATAGCTTCGGATGCGCCCGGATTAACGAGCGTTGTTGGAGGAGCAGGAGTGCTTTTTCCTATAGGAGACCATCAAAAACTTGCGCACGAAATCAATAAACTCCTTAGTAACAAAGGTTTGTATCGTGAAGTCGCCGACTTGTGCATCGAACGGGCTTCTGACTACGACATTTTAAAAATGGTCAAACGATATTCTGAGGTTTATAGGCATCTAACTTTCTAGACTTATTTGCATAAAAAACGGTCGATTCTATAAGAAATAACTTATCAGAGATTTGTTAAAGTGTTTTTTAGTCATCATTTCTTCCTCGTATCTTTAATTATAAATCGAAATTTACGTTCGTAAACATCAGATTATCAATTGTTTACATAATCTGAACATTTCTTTATATAATTTTAAGGTGTAAATGAACAAAGTCGTTAAATATTGTAAGTTGTGTTATTGGTTTCTTCAGGATCCTGAGAGGAAGCCACTTATTCGTGTATTTTCTGATTTAAAACATGTATATGATAAAGAGAAAGAGATTGTATATTATTTCTCAAATCTTCTATACAAACGTACATGTGAAGACATCGACAATTATGTATCGATTAAGACTCTGCAAAACATTACGGATAAATGCTACAGGCCTGATGGTAAACAACATGAGCTGCTTCAGGAAAAAGATAAATTTCAAGACTTTCTGATACAAAATAACATTCCTTCACCCAAGCAGTTAGGAAAGATTTGCAGTAAATTATTCCACCCAATATCTGGTTTACCAACTGATGTATCCACTTTTGAATCTTTTGAAAAGTTGGTTGAAAGCCTTGTCCAGCAAAACAAATCGCTTTTCATCAAAATTGTAGATGGCGAAGGCGGAGATGGAGTCTATAAATTAAATGATAATGAAAACCATGCTGATGTGCTCGCTGAAATTTATGCTCAGGTTATAGAAGATCAGTCTTTCACGGTAGAGCAAACGATTCAGCAGCATGAATACCTGAACCGGATCAATCCATACAGCATTAACACGCTAAGGGTTGTAACATATCGCGATGAACTTGGAGAGATCACTATTGCATCGTGTTTCCTAAGAATGGGTGTTGGAGAGTCTTATGTTGATAACGGTTCGTCGGGCGGCATTTACGTTGACTACGACATCCATAAAAATAAACTTGCCAAAGAAGCTTATAACTTCTTTAAGAATGGTGGGCGGACTTTCCTTGAGCATCCTACTTCTAAGTTTAGATTTGAGGGTAAATCTCTGCCAGAATCCGAGGAAGTGATAGCGATGGTCACTAAGTTGGCCAAAAGCTTTGACAACAAGATTATCGGATGGGACATCGCCTATACGCCTTCAGGACCGATTGTTATTGAGGGAAATGATAACCCGCACTTGACGATGATGCAGGTGGCTTCAAGAGGATTCCGAAGACATGAGGTCTATCGGAAGGTCTTTGCGCCATACTTCCTCTCGTGATATTATAGTAGTAAAATCTTATCTTTGCGGCATATTCAGCATCTGTCAAATTTAAAAATGCTGTGGCCCAAAGATTACATGAAAAAGAGAAAAATTATGCGAATTACAACTGTTCCAGTCTCGCTGTTAATTCTTTTAAAGGAGCAACTAAAGTTCATGAACCAGCACTATGAAGTCATTGGCGTTTCTAGTGACGGACCTGAACTGTCAATGGTAGCTGAGCAAGAGGGAATCAGAACAATTCCGGTGTCGATGACAAGAACTATTTCACCTCTTCAGGATTTGAATTCATTGTGGCAGCTCATCCAACTATTTAGGAAGGAAAAGCCTTTTATTGTTCACACTCACACGCCAAAAGCTGGTATTGTAGGCATGGTAGCAGCCAAAATAGCAGGCGTTCCCAACAGGTTGCATACCGTAGCCGGACTTCCATTACTTGAAGCCACAGGCCGAAAAAGGACTGTTTTAAATTTTGTAGAAAAAATGACCTATAGTTGCGCTACACATGTATATCCAAATTCAAAAGGGCTCCACAACATTATCCTTAAAAACAAATATTGCGCAGCCGATAAATTAAGTGTTCTGGCCAACGGAAGTTCAAATGGCATCAATACTGATCATTTTGATCCTGCAAAATATGACGCTGCAGCAAAAGCTGAACTTATGGCTGAGCTTGGTATAAAACCTTCCGATTTTGTTTTTGTATTTGTTGGCAGGCTCGTTGGGGATAAAGGAATTAATGAACTCGTAGAAGCTTTTTTACAAGTAAAAATGTTAACCGCCAATGTTAAGTTGTTATTGGTTGGTCGTGTTGAAGCGCATTTGGACCCTCTAAAACCTGAGACTAGATCTATAATCGAAAGGGATACAGATATTATTGCCGTTGGTGGTCAGCGAGATGTTCGGCCATACCTTGCTATATCGAACGCACTTGCATTTCCAAGTTATAGAGAGGGATTTCCTAATGTTGTTCTTCAAGCTGGTGCTATGGGATTGCCTTCGATTGTCAGCAATATAAATGGATGCAACGAAATTATTATTGATCGTGAAAACGGAATTATAACACCTGTCAAAGATGCCACAGCACTCACTGCAGCAATGTTAGAAGTTGTGCGTGATCAAAATTTATATTCATCAATGGCACATAAAGCACGCGAAATGATTATAACAAGATATAATCAGCAGGTGGTGTGGAGTGCTATTTTAAACGAGTATGAAAAATTAGAAGGTGATGTACAAAAGGTTTCTTAAACGCGCTGCAGATGTTATTATTTCACTGACAGCACTTATAATACTGAGTCCATTACTTATATGTGTAACTATTGGTTTATATATTGTCAACAAGGGTAATCCTTTTTTTTTTCAGGAGCGGCCGGGAAAAGATCAGAAGCCTTTTGACATAATAAAATTTAAGTCGATGACTGATGAGCGTGATAGCGGCGGAGTTTTATTACCTGACCATGAACGCATTACGAAATTAGGTGCGTTTGTACGTAAGACTTCAATTGACGAGTTGCCACAGCTTGTGAATGTGCTCAAAGGTGAAATGAGCCTTGTTGGTCCGCGTCCGTTGCTATACAAGTACATTCCCCTTTACAGTTCAGCTCAACTGCGAAGGCACGAAGTCAGACCCGGTATTACCGGTTGGGCACAAGTTAATGGTCGGAATAGCATCAGTTGGACCGACAAGTTTAGATTTGATATTGAATACGTTGATAAATTATGTCTGATGTTGGACATAAAGATTGTTATTATGACAATTCGCAAAGTTGTCATGAAAGAGGGTGTTAATCAAACGGCGGAACGGCCAATGGAACCATTTAATGGGTATAACTAATGCTAACGCGATTTTTATATATCGCCTACTACATCAAGAAACTCGACAAGACACAATTTTTTAAATTTGTGAATCATGTCGTCACAACTTGTCATATACAAAAATGGAAGCTCTATTTCGATATGGTTTCATCTTCGATCAAATACAATATTTCTTTGAATGAGTATTTTTTATTTCATTTTTACAACATGAATCACGAACAGCGCATGTCCTACGCCGGAACCGGGTTTATGTATGAATATCAACTGAAAATGAATCCAAAGTCAAAGCGGAAGGTGTTGATAAACAAACTAGAATTTTTAAAAGTTTATAAGGATTTTGTAAGGCACGAATTCGCATCTTTGACAGAAATTGCAGAAAACCCTAAAATTGCTGAACATTTGTTGAGTAACACTTCCGAAAAAATAGTTTTAAAAAGTTCGACCGGTCAATGCGGACGCGGAATAGAAGTTCGAAATTCTACAGATTTTACAGCTGATACACTTGTCACGAGACTAAAAGAGCTCGATAATGATTTTGTGGAAGAGTATGTTTCACAGCATCCGGTTCTAAATGAACTTTCACCATCCGGATTAAATACAATCAGAATTATTACACAGGTTAATAAATCAGGAGCGGTCGAGATCCTCGGCGCGCGTCTTCGAATCACTGTCAATTCTGCAATCGACAATATGGCAGCGGGCAATATAGCTGCTTTCGTCAATCCTCAAACAGGTGTTGTTGAAGGTCCGGGTGTTTACAGCGACATAACAAAACCTGAGGAATTTGTACATCCAATTACCGGCATTCAGATTGTTGGATTTCAAATCCCACTTTGGAAAGAAACAATTGAAATGGTCACCGCCGCAGCATTAGTTGATACAGGCAATCGCTCTATTGGATGGGATGTTGCCATAACATCTGCCGGGCCCGAACTTATTGAAGGAAATCATGACTGGTGCAAATTGCTTTGGCAGCTTCCTGCACGAAAAGGGCTCAAACAAGATTTAATCGTATATTTATAATAATGAAGATACTCATTACAGGCGTAGGTGGCCCAACACCGAGAAGTTTTGCCATTGCTCTTAAGAAATATAGTTTTTTCAGACAATTCGAATTAGTAGGAACTGATATTAATCCACTGGCAATAGGGCTATATCAGAACGATCTTTTCAACAAAACCTTCATCGTGCCGCGTGCTACAGATCCCGATTACTGGAGCGTGATAGAAAAACTTATTAAAGATAACGAAATTGAAGCTGCGGTTATCCTGCCTGAACTCGAGGTAATGGAGTGGTCAAAGCGAAAAGAAACGCAAAATCTGCCATGTAAGGTTTTGCTCCCTGATTTTTCGATGGCTGAACTATTGGTCGACAAATCAAAAATGACTGAGTTTTTAAAAGACCTTGATATTGTGCCGCCTTCTGTAACTTTCAATAGGTCGGTTGAAGATTTGTCTGAGGTTTTTAATGTGCTGAAAGGCAATTTCTGGGTCAGAAGCACAAGCGGAACCAGCGGACTTGGCTCACTACTGGTTGAGGATGAAGATTCGCTTAGGAATTGGATCCAGATCAATCCTAATGTGACTGAATTTATTGCCAGTAAGTTTTTGCCGGGCAGAAACCTCGCCTGTAAAATGCTTTATTATAATGGAAATCTCGTCCGGACTGCAACTGCCGAGCGCGTCAATTACATTATGGCAAAAGTAGCTCCATCGGGAATCACTGGTAACACATCATTCGGCAGGCTCCTTAATGAACCTCACTTAATTTCCGAAGCCAAACGGGCCATGGATCATCTATTTGACGAGACAGGCGCCGCGCAGCACGGTTTTTATACAGTAGATTTTAAGGAGGATGAAAATGGCAAGCCATACATTACGGAAATAAATGTACGCCACGTTGCATTCACCCAATGTTTTGCGGCGGCGGGCGCTAACTTCGCATCAGACACTGTACGATTACTTGCCGATGATCCAGATTTCGATCATTCGTATAAAATGTATGAATTCGAAAAAGACTTGATTTTCCTGCGCGATGTAGATTCGTTGCCTATAATAATGAAGGAAGCTCAGCTAAAGCGATAGTAATGAGCAAATGACGGCAAAAAGATTTTTTGATCTTATCGCAGCCATTGTTGCGTTGCTGCTAACTGGTTGGCTGATCTTGCTGTTGTACATTATCCAAAGCATTTCCACAAGAAGCTCCGGAATGTTCATCCAAACCAGGATAGGGCAGTTTGGCAAGCATTTTAAAATATATAAACTGCGGACAATCCACCCAAAAAACGGCAACATAAACAACTTCAGCCAATTTTTGCGTAGTTCAAAACTCGATGAGCTACCACAAATTTTAAATATTGTTGAAGGGACGATGAGCTTCGTTGGTCCTCGTCCCGACATACCGGGTTACTACGATAAACTTACGGGGGAAGCTGTTAAAGTTTTGGAGCTGAAACCCGGACTCACAAGTGAAGCTTCATTGAAATATCGTGATGAAGAGGCACTATTGCTGACGAAAGAAGATCCGCTGAGGTACAATGATGAGGTAATATTTCCTGATAAAGTGAAGATGAATCTTGAATATTACTATCAACGCTCGCTCGCTTTAGACATTAAAATTATAATACGCACGATCTTTTCTCGCTGAATCATACACCAGCCGCTTGTCGAAAATCTTAAACAAAATTCAATACCTTTGCAATAACCAAATCAGCATGAACAATAATAAAATCTGGCTTTCATCTCCACATATGGGTGGTGCCGAGCAACAATTCGTTCAGGAGGCTTTTGATACAAACTGGGTCGCGCCACTTGGGCCAAATGTCGCCGGATTTGAACAGGATATTGAAAAGTATCTGGGGAATAATGCATTTGTTGGCGCACTTAGCTCAGGTACGGCTGCAATTCATCTTGCGCTGATTATTTTAGGTGTAGAAGCTGGTGATGAAGTTATCTGTCAAAGTTTTACTTTTTCTGCTTCCGCAAATCCAATTAGATATCAGGGAGCAATTCCGGTTTTTGTAGACAGTGAGCCTGAAACATGGAATATGTCACCACAAGCTCTTGAAGAAGCATTGAAAGATCGAATTACAAAGGGAAAGAAGCCAAAAGCAATTATTGCCGTTCACTTGTACGGAATGCCTTGTAAAGCAGACGAGATCAGAAGCATTGCAGATAAATATGACGTTCCACTGATAGAAGATAGTGCAGAAGCGCTTGGCAGTACATACAAAGGACAGAAATGCGGCACGTTCGGCGACATTGGAATTCTATCATTTAATGGAAACAAAATCATCACCACATCGGGCGGTGGTGCTATTGTTGCAAAGTCTGATGAACAAAAAAACAAGGCTATATTTCTTGCGACGCAGGCAAGAGATCAGGCTGCTCATTATCAGCATTCTGAAGTGGGTTATAATTACAGATTAAGTAACATTTGTGCCGGCATCGGTCGAGGGCAAATGCAGGTTCTTGATAAACATGTTGGCTTACGACGAAAAATGCATGATTTTTATGTGGAGTATTTCGCCAAAATTGATGCGGTAACGGTTCTACATGAACCAACTTCAGAGTATTTTTCAAACCACTGGTTAACAGCCATTGTGATTGATCCTGATCAAAATAATGGTAAAACAAGAGAAGATCTTCGGATTGCTTTGGAAAAGGAAAACATTGAAAGCCGTCCTCTTTGGAAACCAATGCATCTGCAGCCAATATTTGAGCAGTATCCTTATTACGGAGGCAATGTAGCAGAGAAATTATTCGATAATGGATTATGCCTTCCCTCGGGATCAAACCTTGAGGAAGAAGATGTAGCAAGGATAAAATTGGTTTTTAATCGATTTTTCTTCAATGCATAGAGACTGAATGAAATTATATTGTACTTTCCCAAGTACTTTAGAAAGAAATGCTTAATGAATAGCTCTATCTTAAAAGTCCTAACGAATAGTATCACGGAAAAAAGGTTTAGAAACCTTGCATATCTTCCGAGGTGGATCATCTTTTTGATCGACGTATTCATCGTGCTGTTTGCGAATATCATTACGTACTTTATTATCTATAACCTTACAAAGTACTTTTACCACAATCTTAACCTTCCGGTCCGATATGGACTCATAATATTTGTCAACGCAGCATTTTTTATGTTGTACAGGACATATTCAGGTATTATAAGGCATTCAACATTTATAGATGCAGTAAAATTACTGATCTCAACGACAACAGCATTT
The DNA here is from genome assembly GCA_036399435.1 of Flavobacterium sp. Classification (GTDB taxonomy): domain Bacteria; phylum Bacteroidota; class Bacteroidia; order Flavobacteriales; family Flavobacteriaceae; genus Flavobacterium. Next base: position 3,517 of record DASWND010000059.1, on the reverse strand, counting down.
GTTACTCTTTTGGTGATAAACTACTCATGGCAGCTTATTTTTGGAGATAAATTGTACCTGACAACGGGTCTTTTCATTTCATATGTGATCTCGTTCTTATTGCTGTTCTTGTTTCGGATCATGGTTAAACAGGTATTTGAGAAATACATAAATGCTCACGACAACGTAAAGAGGATCAGCACTGTCATTTATGGTGCCGATGCCAATGCGATTTCAGTCGCAAACGCATTGCAAACCGAAGTTCCGGCTCGATTTAAACTCAGAGGATTTATAGATAAATACCATCAAAATAGAACTTCCAAACGAATTCTGAACCTACCGATTGTAAATCAAAGCAAGAAGATCCACGTGATCATGCGTGCCATGAAAGCTGACGCTCTGATCATCGCAGAAAAAGGACTTACGAAAGAAGAAACCGTTGCCATTGTTGAAGAATGCCTTGACTACAACCTGAAAGTTTTTACTGTGCCATTGATCACTGACTGGGAAGATCAGCAGCAAATTTCCAAGAAAGTAAAAAACTTTGAGATCAACGATCTTCTTGAGCGCAAGCCGATCGTTCTGCATATGAACTCGATCTCTGCGCAACTGAAAGGCAAGACCGTCCTTATAACCGGTGCGGCGGGATCGATAGGAAGTGAAATCACCAGACAAGTGCTTTCATTTAGGCCAGAGCGGGTGATAATGCTCGATCAGGCCGAAACACCACTGCATAATCTTTCGCTTGAGGTTCCATCAATAGCAAAAAACGCAGAAATCAGCAGTGTGTTGTGCGATATTAGGAACGCCGAAGCGCTCGAAGCTGTTTTTAAAGAATATCGTCCGGAGGTGGTTTATCATGCGGCAGCTTACAAACACGTTCCATTAATGGAAGAAAATCCTTCGCAGGCGGTTTACACGAACATCATGGGAACGAAAAACCTTGCGGATCTTTCAATCAAATACGAGGTCGCGAGATTTGTGATGGTATCTACCGACAAAGCTGTAAACCCGAGCAATGTTATGGGTGCAAGTAAGCGGATCGCGGAGAAATATGTACAATCGCTTCAAGCAACCATGCGGGATCTTGATGGAGCACCAAATACAAAATTTATTACTACTCGCTTTGGGAATGTGCTGGGTTCAAATGGTTCTATCGTGCCGTTGTTTACAAAACAGATTGAAGAAGGCGGTCCGATAACCATTACACATCCTGAGATCATCAGGTATTTTATGACCATTCCTGAGGCATGTCAGCTTGTATTGGAAGCAGGAACAATGGGCAATGGTGGCGAGATTTTTATTTTCGACATGGGTGAGCCGGTTAAAATCATTGACCTTGCTAAAAAGATGATTAGGCTTGCGGGTTACACGCCAGACAAAGAGATCGAAATTAAGATAATAGGATTGAGACCTGGAGAAAAGCTTTATGAAGAGCTTCTTAATGATACCTCAAAGACACTGCCCACTCACAATGATCAAATCATGATCGCGCAGGACACGATTGATAATTACACAACGTTAAATAATGCAGTTAAAGACCTAACTGAAAATGCTAAATTCCTGGATAGTGGTGAAATTGTTTTCAAAATGAAAAAAATAGTCCCTGAATTTAAAAGTATGAACTCGGTTTTTGAACACCTTGATACCTAACTTTTTCGGCAACCTTGTCTGAAGTACATCTTAAATGTTATCTTTGTAGCCGTCAAAAACTAACTATGAATTTTACTTTCGCAAAGTACGCGCTGATCGCATTGTTGTCAGTGTTTTTCTTTTCATGTAATTCCCGAAAAAACATCGTTTACCTTCAGGATGTCGGTGCCGGAGATGGTGGGACTACAAGAAGTTTTGAACCTACAATTCAACCGGATGATTTGTTGAGCATTATTGTGTCAGCAGAAACACCTGAAGTCACTATGCCGTTCAACCTGCCGCAAATACAGGGAAATTATCAGGTTGGCAACAATCAAAATGGAATTAAGACTTATTTAGTTGATACGAATGGTAACATCGAGTTTCCAGTAATTGGTACTATTAAACTTGGAGGATTATCAAGAACTGAAGCAAATAATAAACTTGTTGCAGCAGTATCTGCATATATTGTTAACCCATCGATCAATTTGCGGATTTTAAACTACAAAATATCTATTCTTGGTGAAGTTGCCAAGCCCGGAAGTTTTAATGTGCAAAGTGAGCGTCTTACAATACTCGAAGCCCTGAGCCTTGCCGGAGATCTAACCGTTTATGGCAAAAGGGATAATATTTTGATAATTAGGGAGACAGAAGGAAAACGTTCATATAATAGGGTTGATATAACACAATCCGATTTTATGAATTCACCTTACTATTATCTTACACAAAATGACGTAGTTTTTGTCGAGCCCAATCAGACTCGAATTAATTCATCTGTAGTTGGTCCAAATATTCAGGTAATATTCTCCGCAGTATCGCTTTTGGTAACCATTGCAGTTTTAATCTTCAGATAATGCAGGATCATTCATCTTTTAAGGAATCTACAAAAGAAACAAACGACGATAGTTTTAATATTAGAGAGCAGATAGATCAATATCTGGTTCATTGGAAATGGTTTATCCTTTCTGTTGTGGTATGCATTTTCTTAGCTGGATTATACCTTCGATATACTGTGCCTAAATATCGTGCGACTGCGACAATTTTAGTCAAGGACGAACGTAAAGGCGGGATTCAATCCGAGCTTTCAGCTTTCAGTGATTTAGGCATGATGACGGGTGTAAAAAGCAACGTCGATAACGAAATAGAAGTCATCAAATCGCGCTCAATTATGGAGCGGGCAATTCTGAATTTAAATTTTAACGTCCAGTATTTTGTAGAAGGCCGTGTCAAAACCATAGAGGTTTATAAGGAAAGGCCTGTTATCATAGACTTTTATGATGTTAATGATAAGTTTTATAAGACAGCTCGTCAATTCTACATTAAGAATGTGTCGCCCACGAAATTTGAATTACTGGGCGAAGATCGAAAGAGTAAAGGACAATTCACTTACGGCCGCATTATTTTGATGCCAAATTTTAAAATGGTCGTAACCAAACACATTTTTGGAAACGAAGACTTTGAAGTGAGGGTTGCTATTAAAAAGCTTGCTAACGTGGTTGCCGGTTATAAAGGTAAAATTGGTATATCAACACTGGGTAAAAACACCAGTGTTGTTGAGATGTCGCTTGAAGATCCGGTCAAAGAAAAAGCTGAAGATCTGTTAGACGAGGTGATTAAAGTATATAATGAAGATGCAATAGCAGATAAGAAATATATCTCTGAGAACACCGAAAGGTTTATTGCCGGCCGTTTAACCGTTATTTCTGATGAACTGGGCGATGTTGAGCGGAATGCAGAATCGTATAAGAAGGATAAGGGCGTAACCGATATCGTATCTGAAGCCGGAATTTATCTTCAAAACTCCGTCACGTTCGAACGTGAACTTATCGAAACTGAAACGCAATTGCGAATCATCCAGTCGATGATGGAATTTATGGAAAAGGCTTCTACAGATGATCTTATCCCA
>DASWND010000058.1:0-18897 GCA_036399435.1 Flavobacterium sp. | reverse complement strand
TCAGATTCTTTTCTACGGTAAAAATATTGCACATTATGATGTCACTGCACCGAATATTGTAATTTCAAACATCAGAAAGACCGAAAACCCCAATTACGTCTTCGTCACAATTGACACCAAAAACCTTCAGCCGTCGACGATCAGCTTCTCGTTCAAAAACAAGAACAAGGTTGCCTTTACGCATAATTACGACCTTCGCGCAAGAAGGAATAATTCAGCGCAACGCGAGAGCTACGATTCATCCGACATGATGTATCTGCTCATGCCCGATCGCTTCGCCAACGGAAATCCAAACAATGACAACACGCCCGACACAGCCGAAAAAGCTGATCGCGCTAATCCCAATGGACGTCACGGCGGCGATATTGAAGGCATCATTAATCACCTAGATTATATAAAAGAACTTGGCGCTACAACCATTTGGGCAACGCCACTAAATGAAGACAATGACGCCCGCGGTTCATATCACGGCTACGGCCAGTCGGATGTTTATAAAATCGATCCACGTTACGGAACCAATGATGATTACCTCCGACTTTCATCCGAACTTCACAAGCGCGACATGAAGCTCGTGATGGATTATGTTACAAATCACTGGGGCCAACACTGGACGTTTGCCGACATGCCAACACAGGACTGGCTGCATCAATTCCCCGGTGGTTATGCTCAGACAAACTATCGGATGACGACGCAATTCGATCCCAATGCTTCTGAAATAGACGCGAAATTGTGCATGGACGGCTGGTTTGTAAAATCGATGCCCGACCTCAACCAGTCGAACCCGCTGATGCTGAACTACCTCATCCAAAACGCGATATGGTGGATCGAATATGCTGATCTTGACGGCTTCCGTGTCGATACCTATTCATACAATGATAAAGAAGGAATCGCAAAATGGACAAAAGCCATTACCGACGAATACCCTAACTTCAACATCGCAGGAGAAGTTTGGATGCACGATCAGGCACAAATGGCGTATTGGCAGAAAGACAGCAAGATCGGAGCGATCCAAAGCTTTAACTCATATCTGCCAACAGTAATGGATTTCACATTACATAACGCGATCGGAGTCATGTTCAACGAGCAAAAAGCGCAATGGGACAAAGGAATGATACGCGCATACGAGAACTTTGCAAACGATTTCCTTTACCCAAACATCAACAATATTCTTGTGTTTGCAGAGAATCACGATACGGCAAGGTTCAACGAAATTTATCCCGATTTCAATAAGTATAAAATGGCAATGGCGATGATTGCGACAGTACGCGGAATCCCGCAGCTATACTACGGCTCCGAGATCGGCATGAAAGGCAGCAAGGAAAAAGGCGACGGCGACATCAGGTATGATTTCCCTGGAGGTTGGCCGAACGAAAAAACAAGTGCATTCATCAAGGCTGGCCGTACAACCGAACAGCAGCAATATTTCGATTATACATCAAAACTGTTCAACTGGAGGCAATCGAATGAAGCAATTCACTACGGGAAAACTACGCAATACGTCCCCGAAAACAATGTTTACGTTTACTTCCGATACACCACCAACAAAACTGTGATGGTGATCATCAACAACGGCACCGAAAAAAGCACCCTGAACACCAGCCGTTTTACCGAAAGCATCAAAAATTATAAGTCAGGAAAAGACGTCATTTCAGGAAAAACATTAAATTTAAACGAAATAGCCATCGACGGAACTTCTGCATTGATTTTAGAATTGCAGTAAATTTTCAGGAGCTGTTTCCCGCTTTACGTTGCAATCTTTTTTGTCTTTGGCTACCCTCCTTTGGAGGGGCTGGGGGAGGCCAAAAAAGGATTTCCACTTCAATCGGGGCTAAACCTTATTACATGAAACAAACACTCCAAATATTCCTGTTGCTGCTCGTTTCGGTTGTTGCCTCAGCGCAAAACCTTCAGCGGAAATACCTCAGTCACAAGGAAAATGGAAATAATCTTGAAGTCAACACTTCCGACGGGCAATATCTCATCAAATTCTACAGCGACGAGATCGCTGAAACCTCGTTTATCCCAAAAGGTGAAGTTTTTAACCCGGCGTCGCACGCAGTGATCATGTATCCGGAAAAGATGAAGACGCGGCTTCACGAAACTCCGGAAAGTATTTCATACAGCTCAAAAGGCATTGAAGTTGTCATTACCAAATCTCCATTTACAGTAAGCTACACGTACAGAAACAAACCGCTTCTTTCCGAAAAAAACGGATACATCAAAAACGACAGCACCGAAACACTTGAATTCAACCTTGTTCCAACAGAAGCACTATACGGAGGCGGCGCACGTGTCCTCGGCATGAACCGTCGCGGAAACAGGCTTCAGCTTTACAATCGCGCTCACTACGGATATGAAACGCGATCTGAACTGATGAACTTCACCATGCCGCTCGTGATATCATCAAAAATTTATGCTGTTCACTTCGACAATCCTTCGATCGGCTTCCTCGACCTCGACAGCAAAAAAGACAATACACTCAGCTACGAAACAATTTCAGGCCGAAAAACATATCAGGTGATTGCCGCCGCCACATGGGCGGACCTGATCGACAGTTACACGTCGCTCACAGGCCGACAGCCAATGCCACCGCGTTGGGCTTTAGGAAATTTCGCGAGCCGTTTTGGCTATCATTCACAGGCAGAAGTAGAACGGACCATCAAAAAGTTTCGGGACGAAAAAATTCCCGTCGACGCAATAATTCTTGATCTCTACTGGTTCGGAAAAGAAGTCAAAGGCACAATGGGAAATCTTTCCATCGACCGCGACAGCTTCCCAAATTTCGAGCAGATGGCTGCAGATCTTAAAGAAGATGGCGTCAAAACGATCCTGATCACCGAGCCATTTATCCTTACAACATCATCAAAATGGCAGGAAGCAGTCGACAATAATATACTTGCTACTGACACTCTGGGAAAACCATTCACCTACGACTTTTACTTTGGCAACACAGGGTTGATCGACATTTTTAAACCCGAAGGCCGAATTTGGTTTTGGAACATTTATAAAGAACTGGCTTTAAAAGGAGCAGGCGGCGTTTGGGGCGATCTCGGTGAACCTGAAGTCCATCCTTCAGCCTTACGACACGCCACAGGAACAGCTGACGAACTTCACAACATCTACGGCCATAATTGGGCAAAACTTGTTCATGAAGGTTATAAAAAAGACTTTCCGAATGATCGCCCCTTTATATTGATGCGATCAGGATATAGCGGTTCACAGCGTTTTGGGATGCTTCCATGGTCAGGCGATGTAAGTCGTTCGTGGGGCGGATTATCAGGCCAGCCTGAAATTTCTCTCCAAATGGGAATGCAGGGAATGGGTTATATGCACTCCGATCTTGGAGGTTTTGCAGGCGCTAACCTCGATGACGAGCTTTATACTAGATGGCTGCAATATGGAGTCTTTCAGCCAATATTTAGGCCGCACGCACAGGAAGATGTTGCTGCAGAACCGGTATTTAGGTCTGAAAAAGCAAAAGATCTTGCCAGAAAATCAATTGAATTACGATACAAACTCCTTCCGTACAATTATACACTTTCATTTGAAAATCATGTAAAAGGCACGCCTTTAATGCGTCCAATGATTTTTGAAGAACCGGAAAATGTAGGTCTTCAAAATGTTGCGGATCAATATTTTTGGGGCAATGATTTCCTCGTTGCTCCTATTTTGCTATCTGCGGTTAAAGAGCGAACCATCTACTTCCCGAAAAGCTCAAACTGGTTCGACTTTTACACAGGACTTAAATACAGAGCCGGAACAACCGCTCAAATTGCAACCGCTGAAGATCATATTCCTGTTTTTGTTCGTGGAGGCGCGTTCATTGCAATGGCACCAGTCGTACAGACTACAAAAGATTACAACCTCAAAAACCTCGACCTGCATTACTATTTTGATTCCGATGCAAAATCTTCAAAAGCCCGTGTCTACAATGACGATGGCATTACAGCAGAAGCATTTGAAAAAGGCAGGTATGAAATTTTAAATTTTACTAGTAAAGTTGAAGGTGATCAGCTCCTGCTCCACCTCGACCTTGACAAAGGCAACATCAATTCAACCGACAAAAAACTTAACATCATTATTCACAACCTCGACAAAAAGCCCAGAAAACTCCGTGTCGACGGTAAGAAAGTAAAATCAAATTGGGATAAAAAACAGCGAATCTTCAAGTTCAACGCAACTTGTAAAAGCGAAGATCCAAAAGAAATAACAATTCACCTAGCACAATAAGATGACAAACAAAATCATTCTGTCAATTGCCGCTGCAATCGCATTTACCGGATGCAGCGCACAACCAAAAGTAACATCGGCTGCAAAACCTGCAACTCCGTTTGTATGGGAAGGCGCAAGTGTATATTTTCTGCTTACCGATCGTTTTAATAACGGCGACCGATCGACCGATGTCAGTTTCGGCAGATCTGAAACACCTGCGGTGATGCGCGGCTTTCAGGGCGGAGATATCAAAGGAATTATCATGAAGCTGGACGAAGGCTATTTCGATAGACTTGGTGTGAATGCGATCTGGCTAAATCCAGTAGTGGAACAAATACACGGTGCTGTCGACGAAGGAACGGGCGTTTCATACGGCTTTCACGGCTACTGGACAAAAGACTGGACAGCGCTGGACCCAAATTATGGCACGCGGAAAGATCTGCAGACTCTGGTTGAAAAAGCACACGCACGCGGAATCAGAATTATCCTCGACGCCGTCATCAATCATACTGGCCCGGTAACACAAAAAGATCCGGTATGGCCGGCAGACTGGGTTCGTACAGAGCCACAGTGTGATTACAAAACCTTTCAGACCACCACTGAATGTACACTGGTTAAAAATTTACCTGATGTAAAAACGGAGAGTAACGCCGCTGTTGCATTACCGGGGCAACTCGTAGCAAAGTGGAAAGCTGAAGGGCGATATGAACAGGAAGTGCGTGAACTGGACGAATTTTTTACGCGTACCGGTTATCCACGGGCACCAAGATATTATATCATCAAGTGGCTTACTGATTACATCACCGATTTCGGAATCGATGGATATCGCGCCGACACGGTTAAACATACAGGCGAAGATGTTTGGGCTGCTTTTGAAACCGAATGCAATTATTCATTTGATCAATGGAAAAAAACTAATCCAGGCAAAGTGCTCGATGATAACCAGTTTTACACAATAGCTGAAGTCTACAACTACTCGATCAGCGCGGGCAGAAATTTTGACTTCGGAGATAAGAAAGTTGATTATTTTGCAAACGGCTTCGATAACATGATCAACTTCGAGTTTAAATGGAATGCCAAAGACAGCTATGAAGCGATTTTTTCACGATATTCTGATTTGCTAAACACCGTTCTAGAAGGATATAGTGTCTTAAATTACATTTCATCGCATGACGATGGCGATCCTTTCGACGCACAACGTACAAAAAGCATTGAAAGCGCAAACAAACTACTGCTTTCCCCCGGCGTAGCACAAATATATTATGGCGACGAAACAGGTCGAAACCTCATTGTAGCAGGTGCAAAAGGCGATGCGAATCTACGGTCATTCATGAATTGGGAAGATGTGGAAAACAATACCAAAACAAAGGAAACGTTGTTGCACTGGCAGAAATTAGGACAGTTCAGACAGAGGCATCCGGCAATTGGCGCGGGCGTTCACAAACAAATATCTTCAAAACCATATACTTTTAGCCGTGGCTTTGTAAAAGACAAATATCTTGATCGTGTTATTATCGGGCTGGAAATGCCAAAAGGCCGGAAAGTACTTGATGTTTCCCTGGTTTTCCCTGATGGAACCTGGCTTACAGATGCATATTCCGGGAAAGATGGGATCGTAAGCAAGGGAAAAGTCACTATTGATTCGGCTTTTGAAACAGTGCTTCTAGAGAAAAAATAAGATGCAGGTAATCGGGCATCGCGGGGCAAAAGGACATGCGCCTGAAAACACTTTGATTTCTTTTAATAAAGCAATTGAATTAGGCTGCCACGGAATTGAGCTTGACGTTCACTGCAGCGTTGATGGTATTCCGTTTGTTATTCACGACTCAACTGTTGACAGAACAACTTCCGGAACTGGAAAGGTCTGCGATTTAAGTGCACTTCAACTAAAGGCGCTTCTAATCGACAACAAGCATAAAATCCCTACTTTATTGGAAGTCTTTGAACTTATTGGACAACAATGTATTGTCAATGTTGAGTTAAAAGTCCGCGCCGCAGTTGAGCCCGTTGTTGACCTGATCAACGAACTCGTAAGTTCCAGAAAACGAAAATTTTCAGATTTTGTAATATCCTCCTTTGATTGGGAAGCACTGCAGGATGTTCACAATCTACAGCCGGAAATACCAATCGGTGTTTTAACCTCAACCGACCTTAAGCTAGCTGCGGGTTTCGCTTCATATATTAACGCTGAAGCTATTCATCCATATTTTCATCTTATAAATGAACAAAATGTGAAAGAACTAACAGAGCAAGGATTCAAAATATTTCCGTGGACTGTAAATGAGCAGGCGGATATCGATGTGGTCAAAAAGCTTCAAGTAAGCGGAATCATAACGGATTTTCCTGAAAGAATATGAGCAATTTCTATGATGTCATAATTGTTGGTGGTGGCGCGGCAGGTTTTTTTTCGGCGCTGACTGCTGCTGAGAAGAATCCACACTATAAAATTGCAGTTCTTGAACGTGGAAAGGAAGTATTGTCGAAAGTCCGCGTCTCGGGCGGCGGCAGATGCAACGTAACCCACGCCTGCTTTGTACCTAATGATCTTGTAAAATATTATCCTCGTGGAGAGAAAGAGCTTCGCGGCCCATTTCATACTTTCAGCACAGGTGATACCATTGAGTGGTTTGCAAAACATGGAGTTGAACTTAAAATCGAGGAAGATGGACGGATGTTTCCTGTCACTGATTCATCACAAACCATCATTGATTGCTTTATTAAAACAGCACAGAAATTAAATGTTGAAGTACTTACCGGTCAGAGTGTACAATCGATTTTCAAAAGCGGTGATTTTTGGAAGCTGGATACGCAAAGCCAAAATTATTCTTGTACGAAATTAGTCCTGGCCACAGGCAGCAACACAAAAATATGGGACATGCTTCATGAAAGTGGACACGCAATTATTCCGGCGGTTCCGTCATTGTTTACATTTAATATTAAAGACAAGCGCATTACTTCCTTACCAGGCGTATCTTCCTTCGCTACTATTCACGTAAAAGACACAAAACTTGAATCATCAGGACCGCTTTTGATTACCCATTGGGGTATGAGCGGACCAGCAATTTTAAAATTGTCGGCATGGGGCGCACGGATTTTAAATGAAAAAAATTACAAGTTTACGATAGTCGTCAACTGGCTGCACGACATGACATTAATTGATGTTGAAGCTCAACTACGGGAACTAAAGCAGGAGCATGCAAAAAAATTTGTTTCGAAACGCGTTCATTTTGAATTGCCGAACCGCCTGTGGGAGAGTATGGTTGCGGCAGCGGGAATTTCGGACGATGTAAAATGGTCTGATCTTACCAAAAAGCAGTTACAGGATCTATCTTTAGAACTTACGGCCGCACATTTTCAGGTCGATGGTAAAAGTACCTTTAAAGAAGAATTTGTAACAGCAGGCGGAGTTGATCTTAAAGAAATCAATTTTAAAACTTTCGAAAGCAAATTACATCCATCGCTTTATTTCGCAGGTGAAATCATAAATGTTGACGCTATAACCGGTGGCTTCAACTTCCAGAATGCATGGACAGGTGGTTTTATTGTGGGATCTTCCTTGTAAATATTTTTTATATTGTCGTGATAACTTATTCTAAATCAATATATTTGGAAGGCAATCAAACTAAACATTATGAAAAAACCACTACTCTACAGCCTGATGGCGGTGTTGCTGCTGTTCGCGTCGAAAGGATATTCCCAATGCGATCCCACTGAACAGTGTAATTACACTTTTACACTAATGGACGATTTCGGCGATGGATGGAATGGAAATACAATGACAGTTTCGCAAAATGGTGTCACAGTAGCAGTTCTTGGAGCAGACTTTACCAACGGACCAAATCTTACACAAAATATCTCACTTTGTGACGATGTGCCCTTCGAGCTGTTTTGGAATGAAGGAGGAAGTTTTCCATCTGAAGTCGGCATTATGATCATCAACCCTTTTGACCAGACAATTTATATTGAAGGTGATAACGCGGAAGCACAGGGCACCCAATTATATTCAGGTATTGTAAACTGCAGTGAACCCATATGTTTAGGCCCTTATCCGATCAATATTACCAGTGTCACCGCTACTGCAGCGAGCTTCGGCTGGTATGACTCGGGGCAAACGTGGGAAATTTTGGTTCTTCCTGCCGAGCAAACGCCCCCGACTGCTACAGAAAGTGGAGTCATATTAGAAACTAACTCTTATACTATTACGGGCTTAGAAACTAATTCTTTATATATTCCATATGTTCGTGCAATTTGTGGGCCTGGTGAATTTAGCGCGTGGACCGAGGGCAATGTCATTATCCCGACATGCTACCAGCCACAGAATGTATCTATTTCAGACTTAACATTAACTTCAGCTGAGGTTGAATGGACAACGAACGGAAATGTAAGTCAATGGGAAGTTTTAGTTATTCCTGCAGGAGCTGAAGGGCCGGACGATAGCACAAGTGGTATCCCGGTTAGTACTAGCAGCTACACTGCAACAGGACTAGCACCTAATGTTGACCATTATGCTTATGTTCGATCACTATGTGAGCCTGGTATTTACAGCATGTGGATCAATAGCCAATCATTCACTCCTTTTTGTACAGCACCATACAACTTATTTGTAAATGGTGTTTCTTTAAATTCAGCTGACATTACATGGGAATCTGATGATGCTGCAACACAATGGGAAGTACTGGTACAACTTTATGGAGCAGAGGAACCCAACGCGTCCTCAAGTGGTGATTTGGCCAATACCTCAAATTTTACAGCAGTTAACTTGCTGGCAGGCACGCAATATAGAGTTTTCGTCAGGTCTATGTGTGGCACCATACCCGGCGAATGGGTAGCAACTGCTTTCACGACTAACTATGAAGGAACCTTACCTATGGTCACCAATACCGGATCATATACTCCTGATGAACTTATTGAATCAGTATTGGTAAATAATCCGTGTATAACAATTACAAATGTGTCATCAAGTGCAGGAACCGCACCTGAATCCGCAGCCGCAATGGGTTATTTTACGAATTCAAATCCTAATTTCCCCCTTTCATCAGGTATTGTGCTTTCAACAGGTAACGTAGCAAACATTCCGGGACCAAACACTTCAATATTAGATGACGGTTCTTATTCGTGGCAGGGCGATTCACAACTCGAGGGAATAATCAGTGCTGCGATTGGCGAACCTATGAACTCATTTAACGCAACCAGACTTGAATTTGATTTTACAACAGTAACAGAATTCATGAGTTTCAACTTCTTATTCGCATCTGATGAATACGGAACTTATCAATGCAGCTACGCAGATGCATTTGCGTTTCTTTTAACTGATCTAGAAACCGGAGTAACGGTAAATCTTGCGGTAGTTCCCGGCACAACAACACCGGTTTCGGTAGTTACTATAAGGGATGTTGCATACAATCCAGGATGTGCTTCAGCTAATCCAGGTTTTTTTGACGCTTACTTTCAAGGTGCTGCCAGTTATTCTTCAGCCACAAATTTTAATGGGCAGACAGCTGTTATGACTGCGTCATCAACCGTTATTCCGAATCATCCATACCACATAAAACTGGTGGTTGCAGACCGTAGTGACACTGCTTTTGATTCCGCAGTTTTTATTGAAGCAGGAAGTTTTGCCGCAGGCCCACCAGAATGTACTGATAAACTCCAACTCGTAGCTTTCGTTGATGAAAACGCGAATGGCGTAAAAGATACTGGCGAAAATGACTTCACATACGGATCATTTGTTTACCAACAAAACAACGCAGGTGACGTTATTAATGTCAACTCACCAATTGGAACATATACTATTTACGGCTCCAATACCACAAATACTTATGACTTCAGTTATGAGCTAGATGCTGAGTATGTAAATTACTATTCGGTAGCGGCAACAAATTATGAAGATGTATCAATTGCATTGGGAAGCGGGACTACTGTCTTCTATTTCCCTGTTACCCTTACACAATCATATAATGATGTCTCTGTATCGGTGGTTCCTTTAACGCCACCGGTTCCGGGATCGACTTTCACAAATAAAATTGTTTATCAGAACCTTGGCATTGCGCCTGCTTCAGGCACTATTGCATTTACTAAAGATCCTGCGACTTCAATTGTTAGCACAAATCCGTCTACAACTAATATCAGTACCGGGTTCACTTACAATTTCTCAAACTTACAGCCTTACGAACAACGTACGATTCTTGTAAATATGAGCGTGCCAACAATTCCGACTGTTAATATTGATGATGTATTAGCAACTTCTGCCTCAGTTTCTGCAAATCCAAATGATATTAACCTTGCTAATAACGACTCTGATGCAATCCAGATCGCCGTTGCTTCATACGATCCCAACGACATCACGGAAGCACATGGTAAATTAATTCCAATCAATCAATTTGCACAAGATGATTATCTCTATTACATGATCCGCTTCCAAAACATGGGAACTGCAAACGCAGTGAACATTCGTGTTGAAGACATGTTAGATGCACAGCACGATGAGGAAAGTATCAGGATGATCAGCGCAAGCCATTTGTATGTTCTAGAGCGTGTTGGAAGCCACCTTGTCTGGAAATTTAATTTTATACACCTGCCACCAGCACTACAGAGTGAAGATCAAAGCCAGGGATTTGTCTTCTTTAAAGTGAAATTAATGCCAGGCTTTGAAGTTGGAGATATCATACCTAATTCGGCGGGTATCTACTTTGATACGAATCCGGTAGTTGTTACGAATACTTTTGAAACTGAATTCACAACCGCACTGGCAACATCGGAGTTTGAAAATGGCAACCTAATGGTTTATCCGAATCCCGCTACTTCTATAGTGCAGATCAATCTTCACAATTCAGCTGATACTTTAGAAAAAATTGTACTTTATGATATGATAGGTAAGCTGGTTAAAAAAGCGGCAGATATTTCTGGTGAAGATGCTGCAATTGATGTCTCTTCGCTATCTAAAGGAATTTATATGATGGAGATCACCACTTCTTCCGAAGCGAAATTTGTAAGAAAGCTGGTTGTAGAATAAAAGAAACTTATAATGTTTTGGAAAAGATCCCGACTGCAGCAGCACGTCGGGATTTTCTATTTATTCAGCCACCAGATCGAGGCGTTTAAAACAGCGGCGAAGGCAACCCATATTAGATAAGGGATAATCAAATAGCCCGCTATTTTATCAATGCGCTTAAACAAAAGATAAGTTTCGTAGATCATCAGCCACAGTAATACGATTTCCACCAAAGCAAGCATCATATTGTGAAATGTAAAAAACAAAACCGACCACAGCATGTTAAGGCCCAACTGGATCGCAAAGAAAATTAAAGCCTTGCGAACCGCAATCCTTTCGTGCTCAATCCTGCTCCATACTAATCCGCCTGCGACGCCAATCATTATATAAAGTGTCGACCAAACCGGAGCAAAAACCCATGAAGGCGGATTAAATAAAGGTTTTTCCAATGTTGGATACCATGTATCTACTCCACTTTGAGTAGCCATTGATGCAAAATATCCGGCTGAAAGACATGTTGAAATTAAAATCAGAATCTTCATTGTCTTGCTCATAGCTTCTTTTTATTCAAAAGTAGCAAATTATGCAGTTGCTCTTCGACTACATTTTGGCTCTTCTTTACAAAATCAATTATCTTTGACACATGACTGAAGCCGATTTTATTCCAAAAACAAATCAATTCGAAACCACCGACGGAACCTTCTCATGGAGTGCGCCCAGCAACATCGCTCTTGTAAAATATTGGGGAAAACATGGTCAGCAGATGCCGGCGAATCCATCCAGTAGCTTCACTCTGGATTCATGTAAAACCATCACTTCAGTAGCGTTTTTGAAAAAGAAAAATCAAGATGAAATTTCTTTCGACCTGCTCTTTGAAGGCCATCCTAAAGAGGATTTTAAACCAAAAATAGAAAAGTTCCTTCAGAACGCATTGCCATATATTCCATTTATTAAGGATTTCCACTTAAAAATCGATACAAAAAACACGTTTCCGCATAGCTCCGGAATCGCATCATCTGCATCCGGAATGGCAGCTCTCGCTATGAACCTGATGAGCATCGAAAAGTTAATGAATCCGGAAATGACCGATGAGCATTTTTATCAAAAAGCATCTTTCCTCGCCCGTATCGGCTCCGGCAGCGCATGCAGAAGTGTCAATGGTAAAATTGTAGTTTGGGGCGAACATGAGCAAATTGAAAGCAGTAGCGATCTATTCGGAATTGAATTTCACGGAGCAGTTCACCCAGTTTTTGGGGATTATCAGGATACGATCTTACTCGTTGATAAAGGTGAAAAGCAGGTTTCGAGTTCACTTGGGCATGGTTTGATGAACAATCATCCTTTTGCCGCACAAAGATTTTTGCAGGCACACGACAATCTTTCGAAGCTTACACACGTTTTGGCTAGTGGAGATCTTGCTGAATTTGTTGCCATTGTCGAAAGCGAGGCACTTACACTTCACGCGATGATGATGACATCGATACCATATTTCATATTGATGAAGCCAAACACTTTGCAGATTATTAATAAAATTTGGGAGTTCCGGCGCGAAAGCGGAATTCAGGTTTGTTTCACACTCGACGCAGGAGCAAACGTACATGTCCTTTATCCTAAAAATGACAGCAAAAAAGTGCTCGAATTTATTAAGGCTGAATTAGTTGTCTATTGTCAAAACAACCAGTACATTTGTGATGAAATCGGCTCAGGCGCGAAACAAATATTTGAGTAACATTATGAAAGGACCTCTCTTTTATTCAAAAATTTTATTATTTGGCGAATATGGAATTATCAAGGATTCCAAAGGGCTTTCAATTCCATACAACTTTTATAAAGGCGCTTTGAAATGTGATGAAAATCCATCAGAAGATGCCTTAAAATCAAATGCATCATTACGACGTTTTGCCGGTTATCTTCAGGCGCTCGACTCGACATTAGTGTCATTCGATTTCAATAAAATGAACGCTGATCTGGAATCCGGAATGTACTTCGATTCAAGCATTCCCCAAGGCTACGGCGTTGGAAGCAGCGGCGCTTTGGTTGCTGCGATTTACGACAAATATGCTCAGGATAAAATAACCGTACTTGAAAACCTTACACGAGAAAAGCTTGTACGGCTAAAAAGTATTTTTGGAGTGATGGAGTCATTTTTCCACGGGAAAAGCTCCGGACTTGATCCGCTTAACAGCTACCTCAGCATTCCGATTTTAATTAATTCGCAGGATAATATTCAGGCAACCGGAATTCCGTCACAAAGCCTTACAGGAAAAGGCGCAGTATTTTTGCTTGATTCAGGAATGGTCGGTGAAACAGCACCAATGGTCAGCATCTTTATGGAAAAACTAAAAGATGTCGGTTTCCGTAAAATGGTGAAAAACGAGTTTATAAAATATACTGATGCCTGCGTCGAAAATTTCCTCGGGGGCGATATCAAATCATTATTTTCAAATACGAAAAAACTTTCAAAAGTTGTCCTCAGCCATTTTAAGCCAATGATTCCGGAGCAATTTCACGGCATCTGGCAAAAAGGAATTGACACAGGCGACTATTATCTAAAACTTTGCGGATCAGGCGGCGGCGGCTACATTCTTGGCTTCACCGAAGACCTCGACAAAGCAAAAAATTCCCTGAAGGATTACAAGCTAGAGGTAGTTTACCAGTTTTAGTATAAAAGAAGTTGAAGGTTTTACTTCTCAAACACCCTTTACCTTTAACCCTTCACCTTTAACCTCTTCCTTTCACCTCTAACCCTGCACCCCGTAATGCGCCGCAAAAACAGACTCCGCATAATGAAAATTATCAGTTTGTTTTCCGTTGTTCGCGGATATAACATTCCCGTCATCGCGCTTGCTCAATATCTTTCCGCAGTATTTATCCTCGGGCCAAAGGACATTAGAACTCTCGACATTATCCTCGATCCAAACTTACTGATTCTTGTTTTGGCTTCCAGTTTGTCAATCGCGTCAGGCTACATCATCAACAATTTCTACGATTCGGAAAAAGATCTGATCAACCGGCCAAATAAATCGATGCTCGACAGGCTAGTCAGTCAGAAGACCAAACTCTACGTCTATTTTTCGCTCAACTTCCTGATCGTGATTCTTGCACTTTTTGTGTCATGGCGTGTGGCATTATTTTATTCCGCTTATATCTTTTTGATCTGGTTTTATTCACATAAACTCAAGAAGTATCCTATTATCGGAAATATAACTGCGGCTATCCTGGCAATTTTTCCCTTTTTCGGAATATTATTGTATTATACCAAACGTGAACATTTTGAAAATCTTGGAGCAACTGAGGTCGGAATCATTTTCTCGCACGCTGTATTTCTGTTCCTGCTGTTGATGATCCGCGAAATGATAAAAGACCTTGAAAATCTGCAGGGCGATTTCGCTACCAATTATCAGACAATTCCGGTGGTATATGGTGAGAGAACATCAAAGATCTGGATAACAATCCTCGTTGTTTTGACACTTATTCCTATTTACATTTTGATAGAAACGTACTTCGTCGGCTACATGGACATATATTTCTACCTCTGCATGATCGCTCTGATATTCCTGGTAGTGCGATTGTGGCCTTCAACCGAAAAATCAGATTACGTCCTGCTTCACAACTTACTAAAATTGCTGATCGTGGCCGGCGTTTTCAGCATCATCCTCATCGATCCATCAGTTTTGATCAACGGCAGAAAAATGCTTCCTGTCTGATTCAGATTTTTTATTAGAAGCTGATCCGGTTATCCGCTGTATCTTTTTACTGTGATGCTTTGTCGAAGCTTTAGCATTATCGGGCAGTAAAAAGGATGCCGCTGCTACCCGGGCTAGGGCTACATCGAATCCAATTGCCTATCTTTGCGCAAAATACAAGAATAATGAACAAGGAAGGCAACAATAAAAGAGGCGGCGGACGCTCAACAAGCGGAAAACCATCTTCAGCCAAACCAACACGAGGCGGTGCCGAACGAAGCGGATCTAAACCGGCAATGGCCAAACGCGCACAAGGACCAAAGAAAGAAAAGCCTGCAACCACAGATAAACCTGCTAAAGCAACAACAGGCGGACGCCCGCCAAAAAAACCGAATCAGGCACCGAAATCACCTAAAAGCAACCCGGACGAAATCAGATTAAACAAATACATTGCGAATTCAGGAGCGTGCTCACGTCGCGATGCAGATATTTACATCCAATCAGGAAATGTAAAAGTCAACGGCGTTCCCGTAACAGAAATGGGATATAAGGTTTTACCGGGTGACGTCGTAAATTTCGACGGTGCAGTTCTTACACCTGAGCGAAAAGAATACATCCTGTTAAACAAGCCTAAGAATTTCACCACATCGGCAGACGAAGACGGCGACATGCGCAACGTAATGGAATTGGTTCGTGGCGCGACAAACGCAAAAATTCAGTCAGTCGGACGAATGGATAAAAACACAACCGGCCTTTTACTTTTCACCAACGACACCGACATGGTGCGGAAGTTCAGCCTTCCAAATCAGAAGTCGACGAAAATCTATCAGGTTTCACTCGACAAAAACCTTAAATATGAAGACCTTGAGAAAATCGCCGGCGGCGTAACACTCGATGGCCATAGATTATATGTTGATGAGATCAGCTACATAGAGAAAGAACCAAAAACCGAAATAGGCATTCAATTACGCACCGCAAACGTAAAAGTTGTACGTGCCATTTTTGAAAGCTTTAATTATAATGTACTAAAAGTCGACCGCGTTTCTTTCGCCGGACTGACCAAAAAGAATCTTCCCCGTGGAAATTGGCGATTTTTGACCGAACAAGAAATCATCAATCTAAAAAATATGTAGATTTGAATCCCGCACATAACGTTCGGGATTTTTTTTGCCGATCCCGCATATAACGACATTAAAGTATGAAAAAAGCATTTCTTCTATTCTCACTAATTAGTTTGGCCTCTTTATCAAGTTGCAAGAAAGACGAAAAGCCTGAAAATGATTTTTCTGAACTTACAGATCTTTATTTTGAGGAGAAGAACTATCTGAATCCGCTTGAAGCAACCTTCAATGGCCAGGAAAAATATAATGATATTCTTCAGTTCGAAATGACCGACAGCTTTCGCCAAAAGCAAATGGAGTTTTTCAACAAGTATGAACAATTGCTTAAGAAAATAGATACGACAACACTTGACGCTGAACAAAAGATCAGCTGGGAAATAATCGGGTGGGAAGTCAGCGTCGGAAAGCAGTTGCTTAAACAGCCATCAAACCTGATTCCGATTCAGCAATTTGGGGGAACACACCTTACAATGGCGCAGCTTGCCGGCGGAACATCAGCACAGCCCTTTAAAACGGAGAAAGACTACAACAACTTCTTGAACCGGATGGACATGTACGCCACGTGGCTCGATTCAGGTATGGTTTATATGAAAAAAGGAATTGCACAAGGAGCCGTTTTGCCGCAGGCATTGACAGTCAGGCTGATTCCGCAGTTTAGTGAAATGGTCACGGACAGCATCGAAAACAATCTTTTTTATTCCTCTATTAAACTGATGCCCAACGAGTTTTCAAATGCTACTAAAAAAGATTTTGCCGATAAATACAAAAAGGTGATTGCAGAAAGACTGGTTCCACGCTTTCAAAAAATGTCAGCATTCCTACAAACCGAATATCTTACAGCGTCACGAACAACCAGCGGAATCAATGCGCTTCCGTTTGGAAAAGATCTTTACGCCGCATACGCACGTCAATGGACGACTACAGAAATGACGCCGGAGGAAATTCACAAACTCGGATTAAAAGAAGTTGCCCGAATTACCCGCGAAATGGAAAAGGTAAAATCGCAGGTCGGCTTTAAAGGAACAATCGCCGAATTTTTTAATGCCGTTCGTGAAAAGAAAGAACTAAAACCGTTCACGCAACCTGAACAGGTAATTGAAAACTTTAAAGCAATACACAACCGCATTAAACCCAACATCGACAAGCTCTTCTCGCTTCAGCCAAAGACACCATTCGAGATCAGGCGTACTGAAGCATTCCGTGAAAAAACAGCAAGCGCCGAATATTTCCAGGGCGCAGCCGACGGTTCACGTCCGGGAATTTTCTATGTTCCGATTCCGGATGTTACGAATTATAACATGTATGCCGATGAAGACCTGTTTTTACATGAAGCAATTCCCGGGCACCACTTTCAGATCTCGCTTCAGCAGGAAAATAAGGCACTACCCGATTTTAGAAAATACAATTGGTTTGGCGCTTATGGTGAAGGCTGGGCGTTGTATACTGAAAGCCTCGGCAAAGAACTTGGATTATATGAAGATCCATATCAGTACTTCGGAATGTTAAGCAGCGAAATGCACCGCGCCATCCGACTTGTAGTCGATACCGGAATCCACAGCAAAGGGTGGACACGCGAGCAGGCGATTAAGTATTCGCTCGAAAACGAAGCCGAAAGTGAAGCAAGTATTATTGCCGAGATAGAACGATACATGGCAATTCCGGGGCAGGCATTATCATATAAAATAGGTCAACTGAAAATAATCGAGTTACGCAAACGTGCAGAAAAGAAACTGGGTAAAAAATTCGATATCAGGAAGTTTCACGAAATTGTACTTGAAAGTGGCGTGATGCCGCTGGCACTTCTTGAAAAGAAAGTCGATAATTGGATTTTAACGAGTAAATAGCTTTTTCAACGGGTGAGGTATTTTTTTAAGTCTTTCATCATATACATTTACAATCAACACAATAAAAATGAAAAGATTCCTTACCGTAGTTACTTTAGCATTGTTGTTTATCTCTTGTTCAGATGACAATAATGAGAGTGCTCCATCTTTGTTGCACAAGTGGTATTTTAACACTGTTACGGTTAACGGCGTGACGTCAGTTGAAGAGGCAGATGGATGTGACCGCGACTACATGGAATTCACTGAAGACCTTTGGCAAATTACCATCTACAGCAAAAATGACCTAAACGAGTGCGCAGTAACTTCAAGTATAGGTGAATATGAGGTGATCAATTCTCAGATACAAGGAACTTCATCTTCATCGCCATCATACGAAATTGCTAGCCTCTCCGACGATGAATTGGTACTTCACTACTTGATCCCAAGTGATATTGACAATGATGGCAACCTCGACGATGTTACTTATACATTTAGCCGGACATAGCCATATCAGTTGGCAGGTAGTTTTTTAACATTGGCCCAAGCGTAGCTTTTATAAGAGCCGCTCCTTCTTTATCGACATTATCAAGATTAATGACAATTTTCTTGTTATTGCTTCTGATTGTGTAAGTGCCTCCAGAATATTTCATGCTGACAATATCTCTTAAGCAAATCTTTTTATTGAGGTAATCAGCCACTCTTATATACTTATCCGTGATAGTGACGTATGGCGTGCGTAAGCGGTACACTGCATTAAAGATGTGCAACAATCCTAATACGATATTCCCCACAAGCCAGTAATTACGCGATCCTACTACTAAGGCGATAACCCCAGTGCAGAAAAAAATGATCCCGAAGATCAACAACAGACGTTGCTGCTTCCGCGGATAATTTATAATCAATGTTGTTTCCATATTGTTAGTATTCGCAGATTTCCAGTATTTCGTCCTGTATGATTGTAAATTTAAGAAATCTGTGCATCTGTGGCTAAAATATTCATTATTACATTACATAATGTCGAGGTGCGTTAGCGAGCGCGGCAACCCACATCCTTTTGCGTAGCC
>DASWND010000057.1:0-10427 GCA_036399435.1 Flavobacterium sp. | reverse complement strand
TGTATCGAGAGAATACTTCGCTTTTTTTGCATCAATAAGAATGGCATTTAATTGTAATTTAATTATTAAATTATGCTTTCCTAGAACTGCCAAAAAATACCGGAAAATGCGTACAATATTTTTTTTCGAATATATTTACAGCATAAAAGTAAATATGAAACCAATTTTATTTATCCTAGCTCTTCTTACCAGCATTTTTTCGTACTCACAATCGCCGCCGCCGCCAAATGGATGTAATGTTTATTTGGTCGTTGATGATAATGATGATGGTTTTGCTTTATTTAACGTTGATTGGTACATGCAAAGCATTGTTGTGCCAAAATTAGAGTCATTTATGGAAGTTGATCTCTCTAATTATACACCACAAATGTATCCTTCTGAAAATGATTATAACCAACAAACTAATTTAATTGAAGGGCCATTTTATACCAACATCATCCCGCATCAGTATTGTTATGTCAACTTTGTTTATAGTGGCACCGGGCCGGTGCTTACAGATGAACAGTTGTATTTCCTTGGAACCCGATCATGTGAAATACTTGAAGCTGTTCCTTCAAATGGTGATTTTGATAATGATGGTATTTCAAACGCAAACGAAGATTCCAATGGAAACACGTATCTGAATGATGACGATAATGATAATGACGGAAATATCAATTACCTTGACAATACCAATCTTGCTCTTGCTGACATGTCTTCGCCGGCAATGCAAATATTCCCGAATCCTTGTACCGGTGGTGTCTTATACTTTAGCAGTAGTATTGATCTAGAGAATTTATATATCTTCAATCTTAGCGGTCAGCGAATGAAAAAAGTTATTACAAATCAAAATCAGCTGAGTGTTGACTTCAATCCGGGACTATATATTCTAAAATATACGAATAATGGAAAACAGGTGACTGAAAAGCTTATAGTGCAGTAAAAGAGTTTATATCTTAATTCCCGGTGGCAGCAACTCCCTATAAACAGGGTTCTTCCTGATAAACTGAGCGATCCGCGGAAAAATCGGAACCACCTTGAACTTGCGCTCTATTGCAATTGCCATGATATTGCGAAGAAATTCATCTAGAAATTCTTCATCTTTGAAATTTTCCGGCTTATTAATGCGCGTCAGGAATATTTTTTTTTCCTGAAAAGAATATTCGACAGCGATCAGATTGCCCTCTGTAATTGTCTCATACTGTCTAGAAAAAGTATTGTCTCTGATTTCCATGTTGCTTATTGCTGCGTCATCGGTACTTCTACCAATAAAATTTTTGAAGGTGTCAATGTTTTTATTTCGAACTGATCAGCATCAGTAATTCCGGCGGCATCACGCATCTGCAGTTTTTGTCCGTTAACTTCAATTTCACCTTCCAATAAAAAAAGGTAGACACCGTTACCCGGAATATTAACGGGATAATTGATAATGATATTTTCATCGAAAAGCCCCAAGCTAAAATAGGTCTGCTGATAAACCCATAATGCCTCTCCATCATTCTTGTCATGCGGCGAGACAACGGTTACGAACTTGTTCTTGTTGCCTTCAAGATCGAAAGCCTTTTGGTCATATCGCGGCTCAACGTTTTGTTTCTCAGGAAAAACCCATAGTTGCAGTGTTTTTGCACGCTCTTTCATGCTTGCGTTCAGCTCAGAATGTTCAACACCTGTTCCTGCGCTCATAACCTGAACTTCACCAAATCTGATCACGCCTTCGTTGCCCATACTGTCACGGTGTTTGAGGCCGCCTTCAAGCGGAATCGTAATAATCTCCATATTGTCATGAGGATGCGTTCCGAAACCCATTCCGCCTGCAATCGTGTCATCGTTCAAAACGCGCAGCATTCCAAACTGAACTTTATCTTTGTTGAAGTAACTTCCGAAGGAGAATGAAAAGTTGGCTTTAAGCCAGCCAAAATCAGCAGTTCCGCGTTCGGTTGATTTGTAAAGTTGAGTCTTCATAATATATTGCTAAATTGGGAAAGACGGGTTTAGGAAGAGCCGAAAAAGGCATAACTTTATACAAAGTTCGGCAATATTAATCTTACAGCCGTAATTTTTAACTTAAAACATGATGGAGAAAATTCCAGTTTATTTCGTTCCCGGATTAGCAGCAAGTTCTAAGATTTATGAAAGAATAAAACTTCCCGAGGATCTTTGTGAATGTGTTTATCTTGAATGGGAAGTTCCTTTAGAAGGTGAAACAATAAAAGATTACTCGAGAAGATTATGTGAAAAAGTGACACATGACCGTCCTGTATTGATTGGCGTTTCGATGGGCGGAATTGTGGTTCAGGAAATGGCAAAGTGCATTGAGACCAGAAAAGTGATTATTATCTCTAGTGTAAAGAGCAACCAGGAATTTCAGCCTCTGTTCAAGCAGGCCAGTAAAACAAAAGCTTACAAGATCGTACCAACCACGCTGCTGATCCACCTTGAAAAACTGGCAAAATATCACATTTTCGGGCGTAAGATCAACCAAAGGCTGATGCTTTATAAGCGTTACTTATATATGCGCAACAAGAAGTTCTGGGATTGGGCGATCAAAGAGATCGTCATGTGGGATAGAACTGAACCGGATGAGAATGTAGTTCATATCCACGGCGATGACGACATCATCTTTCCATCAAAATATATTCAGAATTTTATCAAAGTTCCCGGTGGTTCGCATATTATGCTGGTCATAAAACCGGATATCATCTCACAACATTTAACAAAAGTTATTCGGGATTGCGCGCAGTAAAATAAAATGAGAATTCCTATGTTTACATTTTAAAGAGAATTAAGATGAAAACGATACAGAACATAGGATTATTCGCATGCCTTTTAATAGTGAGTGGCTTATTTATTCACGGTGTGTCCGACAAGAATGTAAAGACTACAGTCAGAACAGAAAAATATACAATCCCTACAGCAATAGATTTTGCCGGTGAAGCAGCGCCGCTTCACATTTATGATGTAAAGGAGCGCTTTGAACGTGAGCTGCTTGTAAATGCAAATCTTGACGCGACCACTTTACTCATTATAAAGAGAGCAAACCGCGCATTTCCCATCATGGAGCCGATCTTGGCGCAGTACGGTGTTCCTGATGATTTTAAATATCTCGCTGTCATTGAAAGCGGACTAGTAAATGCTGTATCACCGGCAGGAGCTCGTGGAGTTTGGCAGTTTATGCCTGAAACCGCAAAAGAAAAAGGTATGGAAGTAAGCGCAACTGTAGACGAGCGATACCACCTTGAAAAATCAACCATCGCTGCTTGTAAGTATCTGGTGGCTGCAAAAGAACGTTTCGGAAACTGGACAATGGCTGCAGCTTCTTATAATGGCGGAATCACTGGTGTTAACCGTCAGATTGAATTTCAAAAGGTCAACAACTACTACGATTTATTGCTTACAGATGAAACTGCACGATACGTTTTCAGAATATTAGCACTAAAAGAAATCATGAGAAATCCCGCGGTTTATGGTTTTAACCTCAAGCCTGAGGAACTTTATCAAAACCTTCCGGTGAGAAAAATCGAGATCGATTCTTCGATAGAAGATCTGGCTGACTTTGCACTTAAGCAAGGTATCAACTATAAAATCTTAAAAAACCACAATCCGTGGCTGCGCGAGCGGAAACTGAGCAATGTCAGCGGGAAGAGATACGAAATTGAGATTCCGACAAGCGGCTACTAATCAGTATCTGCAAGTTGTGTATGCGTAAATTGTGGTTTCAGCAGCTTCTTTGTCAGCCTGCTCTCAAGGTTTTCATATGCGTTGTTCAAAGACTGAATGTAGGTGAGGTTTCTGTCGGTGGACAAACCGCCACGATGAATATCCACAACATCAAGATCGGCATCTAACATAAATGAAGTTGGAAGTCCGAGTGTATGTTTCAAAGTCGCAACAATTCGCGAATCATTCTTATACGACTCGCTGGCATAACACACTTTTACGTTGCCGCGGAATTTTCGGGCCAACTTCTTTACACGGTGTTTCTTGTCCCAAAAGATCACGACGATCTGAACATCTTTCGAGTATTTTTTCGAAAGCTTATTGATCGCAGGAATTTCCCCTTTGCCCATAACACACCACGACGCATAGGTCAACAGCAATACAGGCTTTTTGATCTTGCTAAGTTTCACCCGGCCACCATTTACATTTTTCAATGTATAGTCGGTAAAGCGGGAGCCAACTAAATGATGTTCAACTAGCGAATCAAAAGTAACATCTGCCTGAATATAGTCGCCATGCCTGAGCTGCTTCTCACTCTTGATGTAGTAAGGTTTCAGGTGCTTCTTTAATGCGTCGGCGAAGTAGATGATGTCGTCCTGTCCGTAGGAAAATGAACAGCTTAAAAGAAAAATACAGAAGGGTAAAATTAATCTCATAATGCTGGAAATTAGGGATTAACATGTCCAAATGTAGGATTTTTTTTAATACGCAAACATTATTGCATAAAAAAAGCCATTCACGTAGAATGGCTTACAATATTATTTGAAAGACTACATCTTCTTCATCTGCTCCTTCATCATAGCGATTTGATCTTTGAGCATCTTATGTTTGTCAAGTTTCTTGGCCTCGTTAAGCAGATTGGTCGCTTCAAGCTTTCTGCGCCTGGTCATTGCAACTCCGGCAAGATTCAGTTTTGCAACCGCAAGATCGGTATCCATTGACAGTCCGAGTTCAATCGCTTTCTTGAAATATTTTTCAGCTTTTAGTAAATTGGTTTGCGAATTCATGATCCCGTGCAGGTAATGGTAGTAACCTTGCTGTTTCCTGACCAGCGCGGTCTCAGGATTTTTGATCTTGTCAAGCCACTTTTGAGCGCCGGGAAAATCCTGTTTTCTCAACTTTAAAAATGCCAGTAGAATGAACTCGTTTTTGAAGTACAAAAAGATCGGAATAGCAGCAAGAAGGATCAAAAAGATGCCATTGCCGACGTAGCCATCAATAATCTGCCAGATGCCTCCGATAATCAGAAGCGCAGCCAAAATAAGTTTTATATTGCGGTGAAACATAGTAGTGCGATTAACGGCTGCAAAGGTAGTAAAAGGAATTAAAATTATTTTTATAAAACATCTTGCCGGAAAAAAAAGACTTTGTATATTTGCACTCGGTTTATCAGAGCCGCCACACAATAAAAATAAGACATTTTAAAGATACAGAGCAATGAGCAAAAGAACGTTTCAACCATCGAAAAGAAAAAGAAGGAACAAGCACGGATTTATGGACAGAATGGAATCTGCAAATGGAAGAAAAGTTCTAGCTCGCAGAAGAGCCAAAGGCCGTCACAAGCTAACGGTTTCATCTGAACCACGACACAAAAAATAATGTTTGAACAAAACATAATAAAGGCGTTACTTTCTATAGTATCGCCTTTTTTTATACCTTGTCGTTAATGTTTTTAGAAGCTGTTCCTGCTGTCCGCTATATCTTTTTTGCCACTTGCTACCGTCCTTTGGATGGGCTGGGAGAGGCTCGCAAAAAAGGATGCCGCTGCCATCAGGGCTAGTTAGATGTTAGTATCTAGATGTTAGTATGTAGATAGAAGCTAACTCCGAACCCTTTACCCTTAAACTTTCACCCTTTACCTTTTACCCAACAATGCCAAGAGACACTTCAATAAAATCAGTACTTATCATAGGTTCAGGACCAATCGTAATCGGACAGGCAAGCGAATTTGATTATGCAGGTTCACAAGCCGCACGATCAATTCGTGAAGAAGGCATCGAAGTGATTCTGATCAATTCGAATCCGGCGACCATCATGACCGATCCTGTTATGGCGGATCATGTTTACCTGTTACCGCTTACGACCAAGTCGATCATCCAGATATTAAAAGAGCATCCACAGATCGATGCTGTGCTTCCAACAATGGGCGGACAAACGGCTTTAAACCTTTGTCTCGAAGCCGACGAAAAAGGTATCTGGAACGATTTCAACATAAAATTAATTGGTGTCGACATCAACGCCATCAACATTACCGAAGATCGCGAACAATTCAAACAGCTTCTTGCACGCATTGGCGTTCCGACAGCTCCGGCAATGACCGCCACTTCATTTCTGAAAGGAAAAGAAATTGCTCAGGAATTTGGTTTTCCACTTGTTATTCGCCCTTCTTTTACACTTGGCGGAACAGGTGCGGCATTCGTACATAAAAAAGAAGATTTCGATGACTTGCTTACCCGCGGACTCGAAGCTTCGCCAATTCACGAGGTGTTGATCGATAAAGCCCTGATTGGCTGGAAAGAATACGAACTGGAACTTCTTCGTGACCAGAATGACAATGTTGTCATCATCTGCTCGATAGAAAATATGGATCCGATGGGAATTCACACCGGAGATTCAATAACAGTTGCGCCGGCAATGACGCTCTCTGACCGTACATATCAAAAAATGCGTGACATGGCGATTTTGATGATGCGCAGTATTGGTAATTTCGCTGGTGGTTGCAATGTTCAGTTCGCCGTTTCGCCTGATGAAAAGGAAGATATTGTAGCTATAGAGATCAATCCGCGTGTTTCAAGGTCATCAGCATTAGCGTCAAAAGCAACTGGTTATCCGATTGCTAAAATAGCATCCAAACTTGCTCTTGGTTATCACCTTGATGAGCTTCAGAACCAAATCACAAAAACAACTTCTGCCTTATTCGAACCGACTCTTGATTATGTGATTGTAAAAATCCCGCGCTGGAACTTCGACAAATTTGAAGGCGCCGACAGAACCCTCGGACTTCAGATGAAATCAGTAGGCGAGGTAATGGGTATCGGAAGATCGTTTCAGGAAGCGCTTCATAAAGCGACCCAATCACTGGAAATCAAACGCAACGGACTTGGAGCCGACGGGAAAGGTTACAGAAATTACGAGCAGATCATCGAAAAACTGACCTTTGCAAGCTGGGATCGCGTATTTGTAATTTACGATGCGATTGCGATGGGAATTCCGCTTAGCAGGATTCACGAAATCACCAAAATAGACATGTGGTTCCTGAGGCAATATGAAGATCTATATGCTCTTGAACGTGAAATTTCAAATTACAAAATTGATACACTTCCAAAGGAACTTCTACTTGAAGCCAAACAAAAAGGCTACGGTGACCGCCAGATCGCTCACATGATGGGCTGCCTCGAAAGTCAGGTTTATAAATTGCGTGAAGAACAAAATGTAAAACGTGTTTATAAACTTGTTGATACATGTGCGGCCGAATTTACAGCCAAAACACCATACTATTACTCAACTTTTGAAGCGGAGATCGAAACCGCTGATGGGAAAAAATATACACACAACGAAAGCGTTTCATCTGATAAAAAGAAGATCGTGGTTCTCGGTTCCGGTCCAAATAGGATAGGGCAGGGAATTGAATTCGATTATTCTTGTGTACACGGAGTTTTAGCTGCGCGCGAATGCGGTTTTGAAACCATCATGATCAACTGCAACCCCGAAACAGTTTCGACCGATTTCGATACAGCGGATAAGCTTTATTTCGAACCGGTTTTCTGGGAACATATTTACGACATCATCCGTCATGAAAAACCTGAAGGTGTAATCGTTCAGCTTGGTGGGCAGACCGCCTTAAAACTTGCGGAAAAACTTTCTAAATACGGAATCAAGATCTTGGGAACGAGTTTCGATGCGCTCGATCTTGCCGAAGACCGTGGCCGATTCTCTGAACTTCTGACAGAACTTAAAATTCCGTTTCCACAATTTGGAATCGCAGAAACTGCCGATGAAGCATCAGCGCTTGCAGATATTCTGGATTTTCCGCTGCTTGTAAGGCCTTCATATGTATTAGGCGGACAAGGAATGAAAATCGTCATTAATAAGCAGGAACTTGAAGAGCACGTGATTGATCTTTTAAAAAGCATTCCGGGGAATAAACTGCTTCTCGATCACTATCTTGACGGAGCTATTGAAGCCGAAGCCGATGCAATATGCGACGGAGAAAACGTCTATATTATCGGAATCATGGAGCACATAGAACCATGCGGAATCCATTCAGGTGATTCAAATGCAACGCTTCCACCATTCAACCTTGGCGAATTCGTAATGCAGCAGATAAAAGACCACACACACAAAATTGCTTTGGCACTCCGTACGGTTGGATTGATCAACATACAATTTGCGATAAAAGATGATACTGTGTATATCATCGAGGCGAATCCACGTGCATCAAGAACGGTTCCTTTTATAGCAAAAGCATATGGCGAACCATATGTAAACTACGCAACAAAGGTCATGTTAGGGGTCAATAAAGTAACAGACTTTAAGTTTAATCCACAGTTGAAAGGGTACGCGATCAAACAACCTGTGTTTTCATTTAGCAAGTTCCCAAATGTAAATAAAGCGTTGGGTCCCGAAATGAAATCAACCGGTGAAAGCATCCTTTTCATAGACGATTTAAAAGACGATCAGTTTTACGAGTTGTATTCAAGAAGAAAAATGTATTTGAGTAAATAAGTTGGAAGGGCGTCGTCAAATTGCTTTCAATATTAAAAAAAGGCTTGATTAGTAGATGAGCAAAACGATAGCTGTAAATAACTTCGCGAAAAAGGATGAAAATACCGGCTTCGGCACGAACGCATCGAGATACGGCGGCAGGTTTATCAATAAAGATGGCTCCGCAAATGTCGAGAAGCGGGGAGCGAACCTGTTAAGCCGAATTAGCTGGTATCATACGATGCTCAACATGCCCATGTGGCAATTTCTGTTGATACTTTTTGCGTTTTATACCGTAGTCAACTTCTTCTTTGCCTGCGTTTACTACCTTATTGGCATTGAATATTTAGATGGCATCGACGTAACCGGTTCTGAAGTAGTAAAGTTTGGGAAAGCATATTTCTTCAGCGCGCAGACTTTTACCACAGTTGGTTACGGCCATATTAGCCCGAATGGTTTTCTTACCAGCGCGCTCGCCGCAACTGAAGCATTAATCGGCCTTTTAAGCTTTGCAATTGCGACAGGTTTATTTTACGGAAGATTTAGCAAACCGAAAGCCTTTATTAAATTTTCTGATAATGCATTGATCTCACCATACAAAGATATTACGGCGCTGATGATAAGGATGACGCCATATAAAAACACTAATCTTACAGATGCTGAGGCGCGTATGACACTCGGTATGAGCGTAGAAGAAAATGGCGTGACAACAAATAAATTCTTTACGCTTGATCTTGAATTAAGCAGAATAAATGCATTGACACTCTCATGGACATTAGTTCATCCAATTACCGCGGATAGTCCGTTGTTTAACTTTTCAAAAGAAGACTTTGCGTCGACTAAAGGTGAAGTCATTGTTTACATTACAGCTTTTGATGACATGTTTAGCACTACAGTCGCGTCGCGGACTTCATTTACTTTTCATGAAGTGGTTTATGGTGCAAAGTTCGAAATGATGTATGCAGAAAATGAAAACGGAACGGGGACGATTTTACATTTAGACAAACTCAACTCTTTTGTTTTAACTCCAGTTTAAACATTACAAATTATACCATAGTAGTAAATTTAGCGCGCGACTTTTTAAAAGCTGTGTAATTTCGTCCTGTTTTTCTTGCTGCATAATCCACTTTTGTACAAGCGTCAAATGCTGGTAATTGTCTATATTTAACCTAATAAACATATTTCACATGATAAACAATACCCTCAAACACCGCGTGGGGACATTAATTTTGTTCTTCATTTTTGTGCTAAATTCAGGAACATGCTTCTCTCAGATGTTTACCGATTCGAATTTGCCTATTGTCATCATCAATACAGATATCAATCCGGATACTAATGAGCCATATGAGATTCCTGATGATCCACGCGTCCTGGGAACGATGAAAATTATTAAAAGACCCGACGGAAGCCGAAATTACCTGACTGATCAAAATACTCCGGCGTACTTAAATTACAACGGAAGAATGAACATTGAAATCAGAGGATCTTCCTCGCAGTTTTTGCCCAAAAAGCAATACGGACTAACAACACTGCAGGCAGACAATGTCAGCAATAATAACGTCACGCTATTAGGAATGCCAAGCGAGAACGATTGGATTTTAAATGGTCTGGCTTTCGATCCTTCGTTGATTAGGGATTATCTGTCTTACAATTTGGCAAGGCAGATTGGTGATTACGCTCCACGTACTCAGTATTGCGAAGTTGTCATCAACGGCGACTATAAAGGACTGTACATATTACAGGAAAAAATTAAAGCGGATAGCAACAGGGTAAATGTGGTTAAAATCACAGTTCCGGACAACACTCCACCAAATGTTACCGGTGGCTATATAACCAAAGCAGATAAAACAACTGGCGGAGATCCTATAGCGTGGTCAATGTCTTCTTACAACGAACCAGTTGATTACATTCACGAATTACCTAAGCCTGAGGATGTAACCGCGACCCAAGATGCCTACATCCACAGTTGGTTTGAAGACCTCGCCAGTACAACAGGTGACAACAACAGCAGTATTGCTGACGGCTAT
>DASWND010000056.1:0-13439 GCA_036399435.1 Flavobacterium sp. | reverse complement strand
GCAGAACGATATTAAATTTGTGAATATCACAGATATTACACGCCGCGGCTTAAACGAGCCGGAACTTGTAGCTTCGGATGGACTTCACCCAAGTGAGATCGCATATAGTGAGTTTGTGACAAGAATGCTTTCTGAAGTACTGGAAGCACTGGATTAAGATTCGGGAGCGAGTTCGACTTCCAGTCCGTTAAGTGCGTCAGTGATTTGGATCTGACAGCCAAGCCGACTATTGGGCTTTACATTGAATGCCTCTGAAAGCATTGCTTCTTCATCATCATTTATAGGCGGAACCTCAACATCGTTTAAAATATAACACTGGCAGGAAGCACACATCGCCATTCCACCGCAGATGCCGATCGTTCCTTCGGGAGCAAGTTCGTACATACGGACGACTTCCATGATGTTCATGTTCATGTCGGTTGGCGCATCAACAGTGTGTTTGATGCCTTCCCGGTCGGTGATGTGGAGTTTTATATCCATTGGTAGATATTAGTATTGAGATATGAGATGTTAGACAGGAGCATAAAGTTATGATAAAACGACCTAACTACTAAATACTGATTTCTTAATACTAATTAGTCAATGGATTTCACCACGGCCTTCTCAGCCTCTTTCCTACTTCCGTCAAAGCCATCAATTCCGGATACTGTTGTGTACTTTAAAACATACTTTTTCCCGGGGTTTATTCGTTGATAGACGCTTTGGCACATCAAGGTCGCTTCGTGGAAACCACAGAGAATAAGCTTTAATTTTCCCGGATAAGTGTTGACGTCGCCGATGGCGTATATTCCCGGTATGTTGGTTTGATAATCGAGCGAGTTGTCGACTTTGATTGCGTTCTTTTCGATTTCAAGTCCCCAGTTTGCAATGGGTCCAAGTTTAGGAGAAAGTCCGAATAGTGGAATAAAGTAATCTGTTTCGATCGTACGATGTGCGCCGTTTTCTTCAATGTCGATAGCTGTCAGGTGTTCATCGCCGTGGAGGCCGGTTACTTCTGCGGGAGTAATTAATCTGATCTTGCCTTCGTTCTTTAGTTCCTGAACTTTATCGACTGAGTCGAGTGCGCCGCGAAATTCATTTCTTCTGTGGATCAATGTAACTTCAGACGCAACGTTAGATAGAAAAATGCTCCAGTCTAAAGCAGAATCGCCACCACCTGCAATGACAACACGTTTATCGCGGAATTCTTCAGGATCTTTGATGAAATATTTTACGCCTTTGTCTTCGTAGAAATCAATGTCTTCGATAACAGGTTTTCGTGGCTCAAAGCTTCCGAGTCCGCCTGCGATTGCAATTGAATTTGTATGATGTTTTGTTCCTTTATCTGATGTTACTATAAAGGTTCCGTCTTCAAGTTTTTCTATTGTTTCGGCGCGTTCCCCTAGTGTAAATCCGGGTTGGAATTGCTTGATCTGTTCCATCAGGTTGCTGACAAGATCACCTGCAAGTACTTCAGGAAAACCGGGAATATCGAAGATTGGCTTTTTTGGGTAAAGTTCAGACAATTGTCCGCCCGGCTGCGGAAGCGCATCAATTATATGACAATGAAGTTTTAAAAGTCCGGCTTCAAAGACTGTGAATAATCCGGTTGGGCCTGCGCCGATGATTAGTATATCTGTTTTGATCATGATTTTTAGTAAAAAGTACAATTGCCTCTCGACTGCACTTGAGGTGACAAGCTTTGTTTTAATACAGCCACGAATACACGAATAATAGGTTTTTTTAATTCGTGTATTCGTGGCCTTATTCCCGATTTGCGGGTTGATTTGAGGCTGCGTGAGGGATGGCAGTGGAAATCCTTTTTGGCTGTGAGACATTTCAAGTCGCGGAATTAACATCTGCCAAAAAGATTGCAGCGAACAGCCCGACCCTTGTGGTCACGCCCAAGAAAACTATGCGATATTTGTTACCGTTTCGATCTGCGGTGCAAATTTCTTGATTGTCGTTTCTACGCCGGCCTTAAGTGTCATCCTGTTTACGCTGCAACCGACGCATGCGCCTTCGAGGCGTACGGTGACGTGTTTGTCATCCTGAATTCCGATTAGAGTGATATCGCCGCCGTCTGAATTGAGGAACGGCCGGATTTCTTCAAGGGCTTTTTCGACGTTGTTGGTAAGTTCTGATGTTGTCATTTTCTTATTTCTTCACGGCAGAACATCCTGCCATAGTTGTAATTTTTATAGCTTCGGTCGGTGGAAGGCTTTCATTGCGGGCAACTACTTCCTGAACGACATTTCTTGTAACCTCTGTAAAAACATTTTCGATTATTGAATTTGTCTGCAATGCTGCGGGACGACCGTAATCGCCGGCTTCGCGAATTGACTGTACAAGTGGAATCTCTCCTAAAAATGGAACGCCAAGATCGGCAGCAAGGTTTTGCGCGCCCGCCTGACCGAAGATGTAATATTTGTTGTCTGGAAGTTCTTCAGGAGTGAAATATGCCATATTTTCAACGACACCAAGTACCGGCACGTTGATGCTTTCAGACATGAACATCGCCACTGCTTTTTTAGCATCGGCGAGCGCAACGGCTTGCGGCGTGCTGACAACGACTGCGCCTGTAATTGGTAGCGATTGCATGATCGACAGGTGAATATCGCCGGTTCCCGGAGGAAGATCGATCAGTAAAAAGTCAAGTTCGCCCCAATCGGCATCAAAGATCATCTGGTTTAATGCTTTTGAAGCCATCGGCCCGCGCCAGATAACGGCTTGGCCCGGAGCTGTAAAAAAGCCAATTGATAAAATTTTTATCTCATAGCTTTCAACAGGTTTCATTTTAGATTTTCCATCGACAGTAACAGAAAGTGGCTTCTCGTCCTCGACATCAAACATCATTGGCATCGATGGCCCGTAAATATCGGCATCAAGGATTCCGACGCTAAAGCCCATTTTTGCAAGAGTTGCGGCAAGATTTGCGGTTACGGTTGATTTTCCGACGCCGCCTTTTCCTGAAGCGACTGCAATAATATTATTTATGCCGGGAATTGCTTTGCCTTTGATGGTGTTGGCATCGGCAGGTTTTGCGGGAGCTTCAACTTTAATATTGACTTTGACTTTGGCCTCGGGATACATTTGATGAACGGTTCTTCGGATGTCGTCTTCAGCTCGCTTTTTAATGTGCATTGCGGGCGTCGACAAGGTTACGTCAACAATTGCTTCATCGCCAAAAGTTACAACATTTGTCACTGCGCCGCTTTCGACCATGTTTTTGCCTTCACCTGCGACAGTTATAGTTTCAAGAGCTTTGAGGATCTCTTTTCGGTCTAATTTCATTTTTGGATATAAGTAGCCTTATTAAGACTAAATTCAGATTGCAAAGATAACGGTTAATTAGTGAATTTCGAAATTTGAAGATTTGAAGATTTTGAAAATCGACAGTTTTAAATTTCATTGGATAGTAGCTCGTTCCGGCTATCCGCTTATATCTTTTACAACCTTTCCAGGATTGTAAAAGGATAACCGCT
Organism: Flavobacterium sp.; assembly: GCA_036399435.1. Lineage (GTDB taxonomy): Bacteria > Bacteroidota > Bacteroidia > Flavobacteriales > Flavobacteriaceae > Flavobacterium. The sequence goes on along the minus strand of DASWND010000056.1, from coordinate 9,975 downwards.
TCTATCCGGGCTATGGCAAATGGACTATAATCAAGCATTTCACAGCAATTCATCACTAGGCGGCTCCCAGAAATGGGCGTCAAAATTCACGATCTTGTTGTTGGCAACCACTATACCTTCGTTCTCTAAAAGTTGCTGCATCAGGTTTGTGCCTTCGAAGTGGTGTTTTCCTGTCAGCAATCCATTGCGGTTTACGACCCGATGAGCGGGAATATCTTCTTTGAGATGTGAAGCGTTCATTGCCCAGCCAACCATTCGTGCTGATCGCGGTGAGCCGAGGACTTTAGCAATTGCGCCGTAAGATGTTACTTTTCCGTATGGGATCTGACGTGCAATTTGATAGACTTTTTCAAAGAAGTTGTCATTATCCGGCATTCCAATAGTACTCAAGAATGTTGAAAAATGTGAGCATTGCAACGACACCGGTTAAAGATCCGATGATATAATTCATGTTTTTAAGCAGAAATCCCGTCTTGGTCTCCATCTTTTTAAAAAATGCGATATAGCAGTAGAATCCGAAGAATGCGCCAAAGCCGGAACCTATCACAAAACTATATATAAAAGGATCGGTGAAATGAAAATAATTGTATGATGCCAATGTCACACTAACAAAAACATAAAATGGAATCGGGAAGAAATTTAATGCCGACAGCAGCATACCTAGAAAGAACCGGCTTTTTTTACTGTGCAGTTTAATTTCCTGATCTGTTTCCTGAACTTTAGCACCGCGCCAAAAGAAAAAAAGCGTCAAAGCAAGAAAAATAGCAAATCCAATTTCACGTAATAAGATCACTATTTGCGGATTTTTATCAATGAATTCAGCAAAGATCAATGCCACAAAAGTCTGAATCAAAACCACAACTGTGGCGCCAAGTGCAAATATGAGTGCGCGCGTTCGTCCTTCAGTAACACTGACTTTAGCAGCGGTCATGTTTATGAGTCCGGGTGGCGTAATTCCTGCCGAAGCGGTGAGAAACCCAAGGAACAGCGGCAGCGAATAACCCATCTATTTAATTTTGAACCGAATATACGTAATTGCTTTACTAACTTCCAAATATTGCTTCTCGTAAAAGGTCTGAATACCAGTCACTTCTTCGGGGCTTCCTTCGTTTTTGTAGACGTTGTGGTTAGAATACAAAATTTCGTGACCCAACCCTTGGAGCAGCCCGAGCGTGTAGCCGTGCATAAACTCGCTGTCGGTTTTCAAATTGACGATTCCATCAGGCTTGAGGATTTGTTTGTATAAATTCAAAAAGTCCGGATTGGTCATACGGTGTTTCGTACGCTTATATTTGATCTGTGGATCCGGAAACGTGATCCAGATTTCATCAATTTCGTGTTGTGCAAAAACATGATCAATAAGTTCTATTTGTGTTCTGATAAATGCGACGTTGTTTAATCCCGTTTCAACGGCAGTTTTTGCTCCGCGCCAGAATCGTGCTCCTTTTACATCGATACCGATGAAATTCTTTTCAGGAAAGCGTTCGGCAAGGCCAATTGTATACTCGCCTTTACCGCAGCCAAGTTCAAGGATAATGGGGTTGTCGTTTTTAAAATGCTCGCTGTTCCATCGGCCTTTAAAGGCAAACGATCCTGTTGTCACTTCTTCCCTGGTCGGCTGGAAAACATTTGTAAAAGTTTCATTTTCCTTAAATCTTTTGAGCTTGTTTTTGCTTCCCACCTTATAAATTTTCCGCAAAATTACGTAAATCAAAAGAACCCTAAAGTTTTATCTTCGCATATTCAATTTTATGGAACCGAAATCGACACCTTCACTTAACATTCTGGTTGCGCCGTTAAACTGGGGACTTGGCCATGCGACAAGGTGTATTCCGGTTATCAAAGCCTTGCAGTCAGAAGGTTTTAATCCAATACTTGCTTCAGACGGCGCGGCACTTGAACTGCTGCGGAAGGAGTTTCCAAAACTGCAGTCGCTTGAGCTTCCTTCATATAATATTTCATACCCTAAAAATCCGGTGTTATTGAAATGGAAGATGTTCATTTCATCTCCACATATACTTTCATCTGTCACTTCTGAAAAGAAACTAGTTTCAAAGTGGGTTAAAGAATACAACTTAAGCGGAATCATATCTGACAACAGGTTTGGCGTTTATAACAAAAGCGTTCCCTCTGTATATATTACGCATCAACTTAACGTTCTCAGCGGAACCACCACCTGGCTCACGTCTAAAATCCATCGCTTTATTATTAAGCGTTACGACGAATGTTGGATTCCTGATGTTAAAGGCATCAATAACTTGAGCGGCAATTTGGGGCATCCAAAAAAATTAATGAAGTCCGTAAAATACATTGGATTGCTGAGCAGATTTGAAAAAAAATCCGTTCCAATAAAGTATGATCTGATGGTGCTGCTTTCGGGCCCTGAACCTCATCGCTCATTACTCGAACAAAAACTTCGGCAGGAAATAAGCAGCTTTAGCGGAAAAATATTATTCGTCTGCGGCAAATTAGGAGAAAAGCAGCTAGTTGAGAATTTGGGAAACTTAACGTTTTATAATTATATGCTTTCTGATGAACTTCAAGATGCCATCAATTCAAGCGAAATTATCCTTTGTCGTTCAGGATATTCGACCATTATGGATATGGCTACACTGCAAAAAAAGGTATTTTTTATTCCGACGGCGGGCCAATATGAACAGCAATACCTTGCAGAAAAGCTGAAACAGGACGGATTGGTGGCATTTACTTCACAAAAGGATTTTAAAATTGAAGATCTAGTGCAGACTGATCTTTATCGGGGACTTAAAAAATTAAGGCCGGACACTGCTCTCCATGATCTTTTTAGCCTTTTTAAGGGTAAACGAAAATTCTGAGCCGTTACCGATGTTACTTTGCACAAATATCTTTTCATTGTGAGCCTCAATAATATGTTTTACGATGGATAAACCGAGGCCACTTCCACCTTCTGTGCGCGACCCGCTTTTATCTACACGGTAAAATCGTTCGAACAGCCTCGGAATATGTACCTGATCAATTCCTTCACCGTCATCGTTAACCCGTATGAGCACTTTATCATCGGAAAGATCCTCAATACTGACTTCAGTTGAACCTTTCTCCTTGCCATATTTTATTGAATTCACGACAAGGTTCATCAACACTTGCTGAATCTTATTTTTGTCACCTTTCACCCAGACAGGCTTCGTATATTTTTGGTCGAACAGTAGCAAAATATCCTTTTTGGAAGCTTTCATTTCAAGCAGATCGAAAACATTCTGCACGACTTCAATAATGTTGAAACGTTTCCGTTCAACATCAAGATGGCCAGATTCAAGTTTGGCGATCATATCAAGATCCTGAACGATGTAGATTAAGCGTTCAACGCCTTTGTCGGCGCGTTCTAAATATTTTTTACGGATGCTTTTGTCGTTCATTCCACCTTCAAGCAAAGTGGAAATGTAACCTTGCACAGTGAAGAGTGGTGTCTTTAATTCATGTGAAACATTGCCAAGAAATTCGCGTCGGTATTCCTCGCGGACTTTTAGCATTTCGATCTCAAGCTTTTTATCGGTTGCGAATTTTTTTACTTCACGTGTCAACGTTGCCATATCCGTTGTGATAGGCTGATTTCTAAAGGAAGAAGATTCGAGGAAAGCAACATCGTCATATATCTTCTTGACCCGACGGTAGATGAAACGTTCTACACGGTATTGGATCACGAAAAATGAGAAAGCACCAATTGTAATGAAAAAGTAGAAACACACGAGCCACGAAAACTCCAGGAACAGATAAGTCAGCAATGCAACCATCGCCGTCGAGAACAAAGTAATGTAGACAGCCGACTTTACAGCAAAGCGGTATGTTCTCTTAAAATTTACAGCCATTTATGCTTCAATCTTATACCCGACGCCTTTAATGGTTTTAAATATTTCGTCTCCGATTTTTTCACGAAGTTTTCTAATGTGAACATCTATTGTACGGCCACCGACGATGACTTCGTTGCCCCAGACTTTATCAAGAATTTCTTCGCGTTTAAACACTTTTCCGGGTTTGGAAGCGAGAAGGTAAAGTAGTTCAAATTCTTTTCTTGGCAAAACCATTTCAATTCCGTTCTGAATGATTTTGTATTCCTCACGATTAATTTCAATACCGGAAACATTTAACGTCCCCTGATGTTTTGCATCTTCATCTTTAAGTCGGCGAAGAAGTGCTTTAACTTTGCTGACCAGCAGCTTTGGCTTTATAGGTTTTGCTATATAATCATCAGCACCCGCATCGAAGCCTGCTACTTGTGAATAATCCTCGCTTCGGGCGGTGAGAAAAGTGATTATGGTTTGACTAAGCTCAGGCGTTTTACGGATAATTTCGCAAGCTTCCATTCCATCCATCTCAGGCATCATCACATCCATAATAATTAATTGTGGACGCTCTTTTTTAGCCATTGCCACAGCCTCTTTTCCATTTGCCGCAGTAACGATTTGGTAACCTTCCTGCATCAGATTATATCCTATAATTTCAAGAATATCTGGTTCATCATCTACCAGCAAAATCTTGATTTCTTTTTTTTTCATATCGACGAATGCCTGATTTTGCTTGTAAATGTATAGATAAATGCACTATGACCGGAGCGGTTAACTGTAATTTAATGTTGGTAACAATTGAGTGACAATTAAAAAACCTATTGGTAACCGGCAGATAACTGCCCCTTTACAAGCCGACCCGTACTTTGCATAAATTTAAAACACAAGTAATGATTAAGACATACAGAGTTCTACTTTTTATCATGCTTACCTGCAGTCTTTCGGCTTTTGCACAAGGTACGGGAACGTTAACCGGAACGTTAACAGATAAAGATCTGAACAACGAGTCGCTTCCCTTCGCCAACATCGTTATCAAAGGCACAACAATCGGAACGACCACAGATGAAAACGGAAAATATACACTTCCTATTGCAGCCGGAACGCATACGGTACAATTCAGCTTTTTAGGATATGAAACTATCGAGGAAACTTTTACAATTGCACAAGGCGAGACCATAACGATTAATAAAGCACTTGGCTCTGGCAGTTATACATTGGAAGATGTCGTGATTCAGGCGACCGGAAACAGGGAACGGGAAACTGCGCTTTTAATGGAGCAGAAGAAAGCTGTCGAAATTAAGCAAAGTATCGGTGCACAGGAAATGTCAAGAAAAGGCGTCAGCAACGTCGAAGAAGGACTGACTAAAATTACGGGGATTTCCAAAGTTGAATCGCGCGGCTTGTTTATTCGTGGTTTGGAAGACCGATATAACAATTTACTTGTCAATGGACTTGCGGTTCCATCAAACAGCCCATTTAAAAAGATTCTTCCATTAGACTTGTTTCCGACAGATGTTGTAGGGTTTATGGATATATATAAAACTTTTAATCCCGATCTATACGGTGACTTTGGTGGCGCAACAATCAATATTAATACAACGCAATCTACAAAAGGATTAACCAAGATCAGCTATGGAACCGGATTTACAACGGGAAATAACCTGCATAAATTCCTGATCGCTTCAGATGCCAATAACACCGAGAGCTTCTTCGGATTTGGCGGAGCTGACCGCTCATTACCTGCCGCTTTTGGAAATGTTCCGTCGGGTCGAACATCGAATGACTTTAAATCGGAGTGGAATGTAGATAACATGACATCGCCACTAAACAATTCTTTCGGAATTTCACATTCCGGATCTTTCGACATCGGAAAAGGCAACAACAGTTTAAGCTATTTATTTGCAACCAACTTCGATAACAAATATCTTGTGCGAAAAGGCGTCGACAGAATATTTTCTCAAGGACAGGGAATTTATGATAACGATTTGCGCCGGACACAGTATCGCTTTCAGACTTCATCATCCACACTTGTGGGATTGAATTACAAAGCAAGCAGGGCTCAATTATTCTTCAATGCAATGTATTTGAAATCGACTGAGCACATGATTCAGGATCAGGTTGGTTATACACGTACAGCAGTGCAGAATCCTAATGAAATTATCCGGCTAAATCAATTTGAGCAATCGGATTATTTCAATACCCAGCTTTATGGAAATTATAAGTTAACGTCTGACGAAAAACATACTGTGAGAGCCGGCGTGTCATTTACAAATACCAAGTTCTCACAGCCAGACAGAAAGTTTATTAACGGAACTCTTTTGAATGCAAATGAAATTCAAACGACTTACGGTGGGAATCACCTGATCAGACAGTTTCTGCATGTCGACGGTACTTTCTTTTTTTCCGGAATGGCAGAATACAACCTGAAGTTTGGAAATACCGACCGGGAGAAGAAAAACAATGTCTCAATAGGATATAACGGATACGTAAACGAAATGGAATCAACCTACAGATTCGTTTTTGGAAAGCCTAACGGATCAAACACTGTTGTATCTCCGCTTAACAACATTGATCCGACACTTGAGCAAAATCTAGCTGAAGGTTTCTTTAGTTACAGGGAAGAATCGAACAGTGACTATAATACAAATATCTTTCAAAACGTGAATGCTGCGTATGCTAATATCTTCTTTAGCCTCAGTGAAAAGTTTGAAATCAATGCAGGCGTACGCGCTGAAAACACCATCAAAGAAACTAAATTTCGCGAACTTGGTGACTCGTTCAATGACCCTTTCAATATAATAGAAACCAATAGCCTCGACATACTTCCTTCCATCAATGCAAAATATGCTGTGACAGAAAGGACAAATCTTAGGATGGCGGTGAGCAAAACCATTACAAGACCTGTTCTAATTGAAACGCTTCCTATACAATATATTAATGCTGATGGAACTTCGGAACGCGGAAATGCGTTACTGGAAAACAGCAATAATTATAACGTTGATTTTAAAGTAGAATTCTTTCCGACCAACAAAGAGCTGTTCGCCGCAACCGTTTTTGCAAAGTATATTGATAAACCGATTGAACGTACTATCGAGCAATCAGGAACTGGTTCAGGTCAGGCGATAACGTACTTCAACAACAAAGAGGCAACATTATTCGGTGCCGAATTAGAATTGTTGTTACAGCTAAACAGGCTTTCGAAAGCGCTTGAAAATTTTTCGTTCGGTTTTAACACGACTATTATGCATACTAACGCTGTAGTAGACAGTGAAGGCCGGGCCGGATATCAGGACACCTTTGATGAACGACAATTGCAGGGCGCATCAAATTGGCTGATCAACTCGGACTTAAAATACGAGTTCAACTTCAATGAAAATTGGAGCAATACCATGACAGCTGCTTACAATGTTTATGGAAAGAGAATATATGCAGTCGGTGTGGTCGGATTTGATCACATTTATGAAATGCCATTTAATAAATTGGACTTCATCTGGTCTACGAACATTGCAAAAAAATGGGACATCAAATTTTCAGTTGAAAACATCCTGAACAACCGCTATTCTAAGGAAATGGGGCCAGATAGTGAGATCGATATTTCGGCGCCATCTTTAATCCTGGAAGATTATAAACGAGGTACTGCATATTCCCTAAACATATCTTACACGTTCTAGAGATAACAGAAATTTTACCTGGGCGTAAATTTAAAATAATCGACAGGTAACAGTTGCTTAACCGCCTTTTGAAGCCCTAAATGTACTTTTGACAAAACGAATTAACAGAAAAAAAATGAAAAAATTAGTATTAAGTATTGCCTTATTAAGCATGATTTTCACTGGATGCTCTAGTGATGATGAGAACAACGGAGCACAAGAGCCACAAGAAGGTGTGATTACAGGAAGCATTACTTCCAACACAGCATATGCCTTCGGAAATTATGACCTACAAGGAATTGTTAGAGTAAAAACAGGTGTGACTTTGACGTTTGATGCAGGTTCAACAATAACAGCTAATGTTACTGATGGAGTTGATGCTTTGGTTGTAGAAAAAGGTGGTCGGCTAATCATAAATGGAACGTCATCTGAGCCCGTGGTATTTACAGAAGTTTCTCAGACTGCTGGTTCTTGGGGTGGAATTCTTATATACGGAGATGCACCTATAGTTGGTGCTGGGGGACTTACCACAAAAACATCTGAAGATGGACTTGCATTGGAATATGGCGGAACAAATCCAACTCACAATGGCGGTGCTCTTAGATTTGTAAGAGTTGAATATGCAGGAAAGAAGATTACAGACGGAACAAGCGAGATGAACGGATTTTCATTTTATTCAGTAGGATCAGGAACAGTTCTTGAAAATTTGGTTTCATATAAAGGTGCTGATGACGGTTTTGAATTCTACGGAGGAACTGTAAGCGGAACAAATCTTATATCGTACGGTAATTTTGATGATTCTTTTGATTGGCAAGACGGCTGGCGAGGTGAAAACAATACCAACTGGTATGCCTACCAAACTGGAACAGGTAACTTCGGAATGGAAATCGAGGCATCTAACAATAATAATGCGTTCTGGCCAACAATTTCAAACATCACTTTAATTCGCGCGGCGGGAACTCAGACAGAAGGCGGATCATCAGCTGCTGAGCACGATGCTATCCAATTTAAAAAACAAGGTAACGGTAACTTTACAAACGTTGTAATTACAGGATACACAACGACTGGCGCTACAGCTGTCAGGATTCAGGATCCTGGAACAAATAGTGATCAGGTTAATGGCGGAAAAATTAAAGTAAACAACGTGAAGATCAATAGCGGAACAAGTCCTTTTGCACCGGCGGGAGTTGATTTTACCGTTGGATTTCCGGCAGGAACATGGTCTGAATCTGCATCAGCAACAGGCTCGACAATTTCAGGCGGAGCTTGGTCGACAGTAAATGGAACGAATTTGCTTCAATAACCTTACTACTCAATATCTTAGAAAGCGCCTTTTTTTAAGGGCGCTTTTTTTTGGCTTCATTTTTGCATTTTTTTTATTTATCTTTACAGAACCAAATTGAAACCTAATGAAGAAAATCTACTTTACACTACTATTTGTACTGCTATCATTCGCTCCGGCCGCCTTGGCCCAGGAGGAAAAGCAGCCGCCCAAGGGGCAGGAAACCACGATTGAAGGTTTAAATTTCTATCCTAATCCTGTTAGTAACGGAAAGATCTATATAACCAGTAAATCGTCTCTTGATAAGGAAATCACGATTTTCGACGTCCTTGGCAAGAAAGTGATCCAAACGGTGCTCAACTCAAAGGAACTCAACATATCAAACCTTTCTCCTGGTGTTTATATAATAAAGATTCGGGAAGGTGAAGCTACCGCAACAAGAAAGCTCATTGTGAAGTAATTCATAATGAGCTTTTTAATTTAATGATAAATTTACAGTAGGTGTCTTTTTCGTGAGGGATATTCTTGTTATCTTTGTATCAAAATTAATTAATTCTACAATGAAAAAACTTTACACATTACTGCTTACAGCAATTTTAGCAACTGCTTCATACGGGCAGGTTTCAACGCTGGTCATTAGTCAGGCATATGGCGGAGGAGGAAACAATGGCGCGACTTTAACTCATGATTTTGTTGAAATTTTTAACAGAGGCGTCCTTCCTGTTAATTTAGAAGGATACTCATTACAGTACGCTGCAGCTACCGGATCAAACTGGAGTAAAACTGACCTTCCTAATTTTATTTTGGCTCCCGGCCAATATTATCTGGTACAGCAAGCTCAGGGTGCAGGTGGAACACAAGCACTTCCAAATCCAGATTTAGTAACGGTTCAAGACGTTAATCAACTTGCAATGGGAGGAATGAACTTTAAACTGGTTCTGGCAAATACAACAACTCTTATAACAAGTGTTACAGATCCTGCAGTGGTTGACCTTTTAGGTGTTGGAACAGCAAATGGTTTCGAAGGAACAGTTGCTCCTGCATTGTCTAGTACAACTGCGGCAATTAGAAATCTTGGCGGATGTACAGACACAAATAATAATGCTGCCGACTTTACAATTGCTGAACCGACACCAAGAAACAGCTCAAGCGCTTTCAACAACTGCGCTTTAGGCACAAATCAAAGTGCTATTGCAGGACTTCAGGTTTACCCTAATCCTGTTTT
>DASWND010000055.1:0-13019 GCA_036399435.1 Flavobacterium sp. | reverse complement strand
ACCGTACAAAACTGGTATCCGGGAAACAAAGAAGGTAAAGGCGGCGTTTACAACTTCGTCACAAAACGAGGCATCTGCGAAAAGAACGCAAAAATTTCGTGGACACAAGTTGAAACCGGTTCAGCAGTGACCTGGAAATATCCATCATGCATCTTGAAAGGGGACAATTCAGTTGGTGAATTTTACTCGATCGCTGTTACGAACAATTTTCAGCAAGCTGATACAGGAACCAAGATGATCCACCTTGGTAAAAACACTAAGTCAACCATTATTTCGAAAGGAATTTCTGCCGGAAGATCACAAAACAGCTACCGCGGACTTGTGCAAATTGGCGGAAGAGCCGACAACGCAAGGAACTTTTCGCAGTGTGATTCATTGTTGATGGGCAATAATTGCGGAGCTCATACATTTCCATACATCGAAAGCAAAAACAGCACAGCTAAAATCGAGCACGAGGCAACAACTAGTAAGATTGGTGAAGACCAGGTTTTTTACTGCAACCAACGTGGAATCCCAACTGAGAAAGCAATTGCGCTAATCGTTAACGGATTCAGTAAGGATGTTTTAAATAAACTTCCGATGGAGTTTGCCGTTGAAGCGCAAAAGCTGTTAGAGATTTCGCTTGAGGGAAGCGTCGGGTAATAAAATACCAATTTGAAAATTAAGAAGGTTCTGGGAAATAGGAGCTTTATAAAATTAAACAAACAGACAGTTTAGATGTTACGAATAAAAAATTTACACGCCGGTATTGAAGGCAAAGAAATATTACGCGGAATCGACCTGGAAGTAAACGCCGGTGAAGTTCATGCGATTATGGGTCCGAATGGTTCCGGAAAAAGTACGCTTTCGGCTGTAATTGCAGGGAACGAACACTACGAAGTTACCGAAGGCCAGGTTTTTCTGGATGGTGAAGATCTTGCAGATCTTGCTCCGGAAGAGCGTGCGCACCGCGGTGTGTTTCTTTCGTTTCAATATCCTGTTGAGATTCCGGGTGTATCTGTGACAAACTTTATGAGAACGGCAATCAATGAATCACGTAAAGCCCGCGGACAGGAAGAAATGCCTGCAAACGAAATGCTGAAAGTGATCCGTGAAAAATCGGAACTATTGGAAATAGATCGAAAATTCCTTTCACGTTCATTGAACGAAGGATTTTCAGGTGGTGAAAAAAAGCGTAACGAAATCTTTCAAATGGCGATGCTTGAACCAAAGCTTGCTATTCTTGATGAAACCGATTCTGGCCTTGATATCGACGCGCTTCGAATTGTTGCAAATGGTGTCAACAAGCTTAAAAGCGACAAAAATGCTGTTATCGTAATTACTCATTATCAAAGGCTTTTAGATTATATCGTTCCTGATTTTGTTCACGTTTTATACAACGGGAAGATTGTAAAATCAGGTGGAAAAGAACTTGCTTACGAGCTTGAGGAAAAAGGATACGACTGGCTAAAATCCGCTAACAGCGGTGTGCTTTAATTTTCTGCAGTTACACTTATGGATTTAAAAGAAAAATTATTAGCGTCGTTTATGGCTTTTGAAGAGAGGGTTGATGTGAATGCAGATCTGCATGACATCCGGACTTCTGCCATTAAGAATTTCGAAATAAAAGGGTTTCCGACCAAGAAGGACGAGGCGTGGAAATACACTTCACTTAACTCAGTACTAAAAAGCGATTTCACCGTTTTTCCAAAACAGGAAAATTCTATTGAATTCAGCGATGTAAAGAAGTATTTTCTGCACGAAATTGACACTTACAAAGTGGTTTTTATCGACGGAGTCTTCAGCTCATTTCTGTCGTCTACAACACATGATGGAATTGATGTCTGTCTGATGTCATCTGCATTGAATAAGCCGAAGTACAAGGAAATTATTGAAACTTATTTCAGCAAAATCGCCAACAAGGAAGAGTCGCTTACCGCCTTAAACACAGCTTTTGCGTGTGAAGGTGCATATATCAATATTCCACGTAACAAGGTCGCAGATAAGCCAGTTGAAGTCATTTACTTTTCGACAGGAAATGAAAGTGCATTGATGGTTCAGCCGCGAAACCTCGTGATCGTAAACGAAAATGCGCACGTTCAGATCATCGAGCGCCACCAAAGTTTGAGTTCAAATGCAGTTTTGACAAATTCGGTAACTGAAATATTTGCAGATAAAAGTTCGAATGTTGATTATTATAAGATACAGAACGACCTTGCAGAAGCATCGTTGATCGACAACACTTATATCGCTCAAAAGGGAAGCAGCAACGTTTCTGTTCATACATTTTCTTTTGGCGGAAATATAACCCGCAACAACCTAAACTTCTTTCACCAGGGCGAACGCATTGAAAGCACGCTAAAGGGAATAACGATAATTGGTGAGAAACAGCACGTCGATCATCATACGCTTGTTCAGCATGCAACTCCAAATTGTGAAAGCCACCAGAACTACAAAGGTATTTTTGCAGACAGATCTACAGGCGTATTTAACGGAAAAATTTACGTTGAAAAAGAAGCCCAAAAGACGGATGCTTTTCAGCAAAACAATAACATTTTGCTTAGTGATAAAGCAACGATCAATGCAAAGCCACAACTTGAAATCTTCGCTGATGATGTAAAGTGTTCACACGGCTGCACGATCGGGCAGCTTGATGACAGGGCGATGTTTTATATGCAATCACGCGGGATTCCACAGAAAGAAGCCAAAGCATTGTTGATGTATGCATTTTCAAATGAGGTTATCGAAAGCATTAAAATACCTGAGCTGAAAAACAGGATTACAAAGATTATAGCAACCAAGCTTGGTGTAAAAATGGGATTTGACTTGTAGCCTTACGCCGAATTTCTCCACACTTGTTCTTAGTAAAATTGCACAATTAAAACATAAACATATATTTGACCCATATAGTCTAATATGGATCAAAAGCACGCATTCACTTCTCGAAAACTTCTTGACGAAAATCTAATAACGGAGGAGCAATATCTAGCGATTACCAGCTATCGCTCATCCGGATTCTTCTCACTGCGAAACGAACTGTTGGCACTGATGTATATTGCTGTCTTGCTAATGGCAGCAGGTGCAGGAATACTAATCTATCAGAATATCGACAGCATTGGGCATATTGCGATATTAACTGCCATTGCAGCGGTTGATATCGTTTGTATTTATTTATGTGTCAAAAAGTCAAAAGGATACAGCAACAACTACGTCGAGTTCGAAAGTCCGGTTTATGATTATCTGGTTCTTTTAAGCGTACTGCTGACCTGTACATTTATAGCCTATCTTCAGCTTCAATATAATCTTTTTGGTCCGGATGTGAGTTGGGCAACATTGGCCGCAAGCATTGCTGCATTTGGGTTTGCATATTATTTTGACAACCGCAGTTCACTGACAATTGCTGTAACCGGATTGGCAGCATTTATCGGCATTGCCATTACACCTCAGGCAGTTATTGACAACAATGTATATACTACTGAAGCGCAAACTTATTACGCAATTGCCTTGGGTGCGCTACTGTATGCGTTCTCTGAATTTTCTGAAAAGCAAAATATCAAAAAGCATTTTAGGATCATTTACGTCACTTTCGCGCTGCATCTGATCGCAATTAGTTGTATTAAGGGAATGTTTGAGACGCCATGGCCGGCAATTTTGGGAGTTTATCTTTTCACTTGTCTTCTTTTCCATAAACCCAGCCATCAATTAAATGCGATCGTATTGTTCACATTTAATGTTGTCTATACCTACATTATTCTAAACGTCCTGCTGTTTAAGCTATTAGACAATATTGATATTTCAGAATTTTATGTAGTATTGATATATGTTCTTCCCATTTATGTGGTGGGTTCTATTGTTTTGTTGGTCAAGGGAATTAAAAACTTTTACAAGAAAACACATGACGGCAATAGATAAATATTTACTGGTTAACGCCTTAATGTATGAAGATGCGCGTGAAATGAAAGACCGCGGATTTATCGATCACAATCAATTTCAGGACATAAAAAGTAAATTGGCACTTCCGAACTCCAGCAACAACATCCTGATCAGATTTTTGTTCTTTTTATTGGGAGTGATGTTATTTTCCTCCATTACGGGCGTGATATCACTTGTCACCTCTCCAATTTGGAGCGATGGAAATTTTGAAATTTTGTTGTTGCTTTTTGCCATAACAGGCGTGGTTGGATCCGAGTTTCTGGCAAAAGGTAAATACTATGCCCACGGTTTAGATGATGCTTTTATCCTGGGCGCGCAAGGCTGTTTGTATTCGGTTGTTGGTGTTTTGTCGGAAAATATGCTTGCAGTTTTCGCAGCAATGTCGGTAGGTGGATTCTGCTTTTGCATCCGGTACGTCAACAGCCTTTCAGCAGTCATATCTGTTATTGGTTTCACCGGACTAATTGAAAATTTGGTCATTGAGCATCATTTGATTCCAACTGCATTTCTGCCATTTATCATGTTTTTTCTTGGTGCTGGTTTCTACTGGTGTTTCACTTTCGGAACACGGCTTCGCGAGTCGATAATCTATCAAGATGCGCTTTTTCTAGTTAAGATATTTAGCCTGCTGTTACTTTACTTATCAATGAATTATCTTGTTGTCCGACAGCTTTCGGAGGAGCTTTTGAATGTTGAGGTTGCTGTTGGCGATGACATTCCGTTTGCGTGGCTGTTTTATATTTTTACATTTCTGATTCCGATAACATTCGTGGTTTATTCGCTGATTAAAAAAGACAGGACCACTTTCTACATTGGAATACTCACATTTGGCTTCTCAATTTATACGATTCGGTATTACCATTCAATTATGCCGATCGAATACGCACTCACCATCGGCGGGTTGCTTTTATTTGCAGCTGTATATGTTTCAATGAGAATGATTCGACATAAAACAACCGGAATCACATTCGTGCGGGATGATTATGCCCGTGAAGAGGCATTACTACTGGCTCAGGCATTTATTGTAAACTCAAACACAGGCTTTGCTGCCACACCTGCGTCAGCCGAATCGCCCATGACTTTCGGTGGCGGCGGCTACAGTGGAGGTGGCGCAGGAGAATCTTTTTAGCCGCTCCGTGCAGTAAACAAATAACATAATATTGAGGATATTGCCTCTTTGTTTTAGTAATTTTGCATTAACATTTTATCTCAGTTGATGCTCGATATTACAACTATCCGAAAAGACTTTCCGATACTCTCACAGCAGGTCAACGGCCGGCAATTGGTGTACTTTGATAATGGCGCTACTTCTCAGAAACCACAGGTTGTAATTGATGCTATTTCCAATTATTACCAGACCATAAACGCCAACATTCACAGAGGCGTTCATACACTCAGCCAACTTGCAACTGACGCTTACGAGGAATCACGCATCAAAATCCAAAAGCACATCAACGCAGAACATTCTCATGAAGTAATTTTTACGTCGGGAACGACGCATGCTATCAATATGATTGCTTCAGGATTCAGCGCTTTTTTAAAGCCCGGCGATGAGGTTCTTGTTTCAGCTCTTGAGCACCATTCGAATATCGTTCCGTGGCAGTTTTTATGTGAAAGAACAGGCGCGACGATGAAGATGATCCCGATGAACCTCGAAGGTGAACTGATAATGACGGAGTATGTTGCACTGCTTTCCGAAAGAACAAGAATTGTATCTGTAAACCACATTTCAAATGCTCTTGGAACAATTAATCCTATACGTTTTATTATAGAGAAAGCTCATGAATTCGGCGCTGCCGTCTTAATTGACGGAGCTCAGGCGATGCCACACATGAAGCCGGATATGCAGGAATTGGATTGCGAATTTTACGCATTTTCGGCTCATAAAATGTGCGGCCCAACAGGCGTGGGGATTTTGTATGGAAAAGAAGAATGGCTGAATAAACTTCCACCATACCAAGGTGGCGGTGAGATGATTAAAGAAGTTTCTTTTGAGCGATCGACTTACGCAGATCTTCCTCATAAATTCGAAGCCGGAACGCCTAATATCGCAGACGGAATTGCATTCGGTGTTGCCGTCGATTACCTTAACAACATAGGCATTGATAACATAGCTGAATATGAAAAAGAATTGCTTGCTTACGGAACCGAGCGGCTTCTGGAAATTGACGGGCTGAAAATCTGGGGAACTTCATTAGAAAAAGCGCCGGTCATTTCGTTCAACATTGGTGATATTCACCCATACGACATTGGAACAATAGTAGACAAACTCGGAATTGCAGTAAGAACCGGCCATCATTGCGCGCAGCCGATCATGAACTTTTGCAACATTGTAGGCACCATACGTGCATCTTTTTCGTTTTATAATACAAAGGAAGAGATCGATCTGCTGGTTGTTGCTTTAAAGAAAGCCCAATCGATGCTTAGCTGATCACGAAATAAAGTAACTTTGGCAAAAGCCATAATTCTATATTTATGAAAGCAATTATATTAATATTAGCAATCATTTTTGCCAACAGTTGCGAAGAGCAGCTTAAAGATATGGAGACCACAGCCATAGAATACACTGCAAATACCAGAGGCTTTTTCCAACAAATTATTGTCCGCGATCAGATAGCGACTATTTCGCGTGATCGTGATGGTATTGCAAAGCCGGAAGTAATTAAAATTTCAGACGCTGACTGGAAATCACTAGTCGCTGCATTTTCAAAGGTTGACCTGGAGCAGATCCCTTCGCTTAAGGCACCTTCGGAAAAACGCGCGTTTGATGGCGCCGCAATTGCCAACATCAGGATCAGGCATAAAGATAAATTGTATGAGAGCACGGCTTTTGATCACAACAATCCACCCGCTGAGATCAAGGAGCTTGTCGATAAAATAGTCACTTTCGGAAAGCAGAAAAATGGGAATTAAAGCAGTTCAGGACGAAATCGTAGACGAGTTCTCAATGTTTGACGATTGGATGCAACGCTATGAATATATAATCGAGCTTGGAAAGAATCTTCCACTAATCGATAATTCATTGAAAACAGACGATAATACAATCAAAGGATGCCAGTCCAAAGTTTGGCTTGCAGCCGAAGAGGAAAACGGCATCGTAAAATTCACAGCTGATAGCGAAGCCATTCTCACAAAAGGTATCATTGCTATTTTGATCCGAGTATTTTCAAATCAGAAGCCTTCAGATATTTTGGATGCAGACACCGCTTTTATTGACGAAATTGGATTAAAAGAACATTTATCACCGACAAGGGCAAACGGACTTGTATCAATGATCAAACAAATTAAAATGTACGCTCTGGCATACAACTCGCGCGAAAACAATAAATAAAAAATGGAACAGGAAATAGATACAGCAGCATTAGGCGAAGATATAGTTAAAGTTTTAAAAGGCATATATGACCCCGAAATTCCGGTTGATATATATGAACTAGGATTGATTTACGACGTCATGGTCAACACTGATTATGAGGTAAAAATTCTGATGACCCTAACTTCTCCAAATTGTCCGGTAGCCGAATCACTGCCGCGCGAAGTTGAAGACAAGGTGAAAAAGCTTGAAAATGTTAAGGATGTCGAAGTTGAAATAACTTTTGATCCGCCATGGAGCAAAGATCTGATGAGTGAAGAAGCCAAACTTGAACTTGGAATGTTATAAGGAATGGACACGATTATAAATAAAGTTGCCGAAAGTAAACTTGAGGTTTTTGACCTGGAAGATCTTTATCCGACAGGAAAACGAATTTCTTTGGACATATCGCAGTGGCTTACTGAAGGTTTTTTGCTGAAAGAAAAAGAGTTTCGAAAATCACTTTCTGATCATGACTGGGAAGTGTATAAGGACGCATACGTTGCAGTTTACTGCAGCACCGATGCAATAATTCCGGCTTGGGCCAATATTTTAGTGACTGTTCACCTTACGCCGTATGCGAAATTGATTATTAACGGATCTATTGAAGATATTGATGCGGTGCTGTATCAAAACATCCTGAATCAGGTCGATTATTCGGCTTATGTGGGCAAATCAGTAATCTTAAAAGGCTGTTCAAGAAAACCTGTGCCTATGTCCGCGTACTTATTGGCGGCGCAAAATCTACAGCGTGTCGCGAAAAGTATAATGTATGGAGAAGCGTGTTCGGCTGTTCCACTTTATAAAAAAAGGTAAAACTATTATGAGAAAGCTTCTTTTATTTATTGCTGTTTTTGGCGGATTGTCATCTGCAAGATCACAGGACTCATTGGCGGTAAATGCGGCCGACACTACTAAAGTCTGGACAACTAAAGGAAATGCGACGCTTCTTTTTAACCAATCAACTTTTGACAATTGGCTTGCAGGTGGAGAAAACAACATCTCTGGCAACATCGGCGTCAACTACGATGTCAATTATGCAAAAGGGATATGGACCTGGGATAATAAATTCATCGCCTCTTACGGAATTGTAAAAACCCGTACGAGCGCTTTCGCTAAAAAGACCGATGACAGATTGGATATAAGTTCAATGCTTGGCCGGCAGGTGAGGCCCGGAAGTAAGTGGTCATACTCCGCATTTTTAAATTTCAAGACCCAATTCGCCAGCGGTTACACTTATGACCGAACCGAGGAAGGTGTTGAAACCCGAACAAAATATACAAATTTCATGTCGCCTGCGTACTTACTGGTCGGTCCCGGAATGCTTTGGAAGCGCGATGAAAACCTGAAAATAAATTTATCCCCATTAACCTCAAAATTTACTTTTGTAGATGAAGACCTGACACTTCCTTACGATGCGTATTTTGGAGTTGAACAAGGTGAATCGATGAGGTACGAGCTGGGTTTTAATGCCTCAGCTTATTACAGATTTGGCGTTGTCGCAAATGTGGAGTTCGAAAATATTTTAAACCTGTACAGCAACTATCTCGAAAATCCTCAAAATGTAGATCTTGATTATCAGCTTAACATTGTACTAAAGATCAATAGATTTTTGTCTACCAATATATCCTTGCAAACCATCTACGATGACGACGCTTTTGAAGGGTTCCAGATCAGGCAGGTATTTGGTGTTGGTGCGAATTACGGCTTTTAGTCAATCGTTTCATCTTCTGATTCGTCATCTTCTTTATCCACTGCATCTTTATAGTCGGGATAGAGAAAATTATTGTACGGAAATCTGCTGATATGAATTTCCCTGACAGTATTGTATACAATTTCCCTGAATTCTTCGAAGTTTTCCTTACTTGTCGCTGATATAAACAGCGCCTTGCGATCTTGTTGATTTGACATCCAAGTCGCACGCCATTCATCGAGCGAGTAGTGTCGCTTCGTCTTTTCGGTCATTAGATCATCATCTTCAATAACCAATGGGCGATATGCATCGATCTTATTAAACACCATTACAGTTGGCTTGTCGAAACTTTTAATGTCAGTCAGAGTTTGATTTACCGATGCAATATGATCTTCAAATTCAGGATGGGAAATATCCACAACATGCAGTAGCAGATCGGCTTCGCGTACTTCATCCAAAGTGCTTTTAAATGAATCAACAAGCTGTGTCGGAAGTTTTCTGATAAATCCGACCGTGTCTGATAAGAGGAACGGCAGATTTTTGATGACGACCTTACGCACAGTAGTATCAAGGGTCGCAAATAGTTTGTTTTCAACAAAGACCTCACTTTTGCTAACAGCGTTCATCAATGTAGACTTTCCGACATTAGTATATCCAATCAAAGCAACTCGTACCATAGCGCCACGATTTCCTCGCTGCACCGACATTTGCTTGTCAATCACCTTTATTTTGTCTTTTAGCAACGCGATGCGGTCACGAACAATTCGGCGGTCGGTCTCAATTTCCGTTTCACCGGGACCTCTCATACCAATTCCTCCTTTTTGACGCTCAAGGTGCGTCCACATTCCGGCTAACCTCGGCAGCAGATATTGACACTGTGCAAGCTCTACCTGGGTTCGTGCATAGGACGTTTCGGCCCGCTGCGCAAATATGTCCAGAATTAAGTTTGTCCTGTCAAGTACCTTACAATCCAGAATTTTAGTAATGTTCTTTTGTTGCGAAGGCGTGAGTTCATCATCGAAAATTACGGTGTCAATTGCATTTTGAGTTACATAGTTATGTATCTCTTCGATTTTACCTGTTCCAACAAATGTCTTTGGGTTGGGCTTATCCATCTTCTGCGAAAACCGTTTAACAACTTCGCCGCCAGCAGTAAAAGTCAGGAACTCAAGCTCGTCTAAATATTCAGCAAGTTTTTCCTCACTTTGTTGTTGCGTCACAATGCCTATAACCACTGCCTTTTCAAGCTTTGTATTGTCCTTTTCGATCATGTCTCTGATGTATATTGTAAATGTAGCAAATGAGCGCCGTTCTTTTATAGAAAAATCTAGAGTGGCAGGGGTTTTAGTTAAATATTAATACTAATCGGGCATATTTCATAAATTTTGTTAAATTTGAGACGCGAAAAAATTTCTTTAGCATCTCTATAACTTTAAATTTTCTTTATGAAAAACATTACATTTCTAATGTTGGCTTTCTTTTTCTCAGTTATTGGCTACAGCCAGTCAGAAGGATTTGAAGGCACCACTCTTCCTGATCTTGCCACAGATCAGTGGGTTTTAGGTTCCGGCACTTGGGGAGTCTTTGACAACGGAGTCGGAAACGCCCAAAGCTGGACCGTCAACTCAACCGTGGCTACTCCGCCTTTGGTGCATAGTGGAACACGTGCAGCGTTTTTAAACCTCGAAAACATTGGGGCCACCAACACTTCGCGTGATTATCTTGCCACTCCATTATTCACTATACCCGATAATGGTCAGTTGAGGTTTTTTACCAGAACTACAGTCAACGGAAACCAAGGTACAATTTACAAAATAATGGTTTCAACTACGGTGCAGAATGATCCTGCAGCTTATGTTGAAATTGAAAGTTGGACAGAAAGTGAACTGACAGCGACGTTTAATATATATGAAGAAAAAGTAGTCGATCTTTCGGCTTATGAAGGTGATCAGATCTACGTGGCTTTTGTCCGCGAATTTACGCAGCCTTCTCCGGCACTTGGCGGGGATCGATGGCTTATAGACGATGTTAGGTTTGTTGAGAAATGTCTTGCCCCTGAAGAACTATCTGCGGGAACTATTACTCAAACATCCGCATTGCTTACATGGGAAAACCCAAGCGGAGCCACACAATGGGAAATAGAGATTATCCCTTTTGCTGCTACACCAACAGGAACGGGTACATTAATCACAGATAATCCGTACTTAGCTACTGCGACAACAACTCCGGCAGCGGCTTTTCAGCCCACCACACAATATAAATATTATGTCAGAGCGATTTGCAACGGCACCGAAGGAAACGTCAGCAGTGACTGGGTCGGTCCTTTCGGGTTCGCAACGACTTCTCCCGGAATGAGCTGCGCAGCTCCAATTACAATAGCCACTACTCCTTACAGCACTAACGATAGTACAGCAAACTATGAGGACAACCTTGACGATACTCAACCGTTAAGTTGTGCCACCGGCGGAAATTTTTTGAGCGGTAATGAAGTGTTTTACTCGTACACGCCGACAGAAGATGGAGCCATCAGTATTTCAATGACGCCAAACAGTAGTTGGTCAAGCCTATTTGTATTTGAAGGATGTAATAATATAGGAGTTAATTGTATCGCTGGAGTTGCAAATAGCAACAATACTGTTAGGGAAATTCCAAGTTTAAATGTTATAGCCGGACAACAATATATTATAGTAATTTCTTCTAATTCTAACTCGGGGCCACAGGTGTTTGATTATACATTATTGGTTCAAACATTAAACTGCCCAGCACCAACCGGTCTTACTGCAATTGCAACAGGACCAAACAGTATAGTGCTTTCGTGGGATTTGGGTACTGCATCGTCATGGGAATACGCTGTAACACTTGCAGGTGAACCGGTTCCAGCGGGAAGCGGAGTTGAAACAACTGTTAATACAGGTGTTGAGGTTACTACCTTGACAGGTACAGATACACCACTTGTGGTTGGCACTGCTTATCAATATTGGGTACGAGCCCATTGCGGTGATGGTACGGAGGGGCCATGGGACGGTCCTGAGATAGTATATACAACTACGTGCAATACCCCTGGATGTACTTATACGTTTATAACACGCGACACCTTTGGAGACAGCTGGAACGGAAACACGATGGGCATCGTTCAAAATGGTGTTACTGTGACTTTAACCGGTCCGGACGCTGCCGACGATCAGGAGCCCGTTCCTGTATCGGTTCCCCTTTGTAATGGTCCATTTCAACTAGTTTGGAATGCAGGAGGAAATTTTCCCGGCGAGGTTGAAATAACTGTAGTCAATTCTTTTGGCCAGATTATTTACTTCGGTCCTGCTGATGGCGATTCGCAAGGTTCAACAATTTTTGAAGGAATCGTCGATTGTTCGACTCCCCTTTGTCTGCCACCTACAAACTTAACTGCATCCGCAGTGACTACAAATGGGGCAACATTAAATTGGACACCTAACGGACCAAACCCACTTTCTTGGCAAATATATGCAGTTCCTGCTGGTTCTGATGCGCCGACGGATGCAACTGAACCAACAGCAACAACAACAACTTTTCCATACACCATCGAAAATCTTTTGGCAGACACAACATATGTGTACTATGTCAGAGCAGTATGCGAAAGCGGAGGCAACAATCCTTGGTCTGCTGTTTCTATAGAATTTACGACACTTCCAACTTGTCCGAAGCCTACAAATTTTTCGGTTTCTGATATAACAATGACTTCGGCTACATTTGAATGGACGCCAGGTGCAGCAGAAACCGCATGGGAAGTATTAATCCTAACGGCAGGTTCACCTGCTCCAACAGCTGATAGCACAGGATGGCTTCCTGCAACCGATAATACAATTACAGTAAATACGCTGACTGTTGGTACTTCATATGACTTTTATGTAAGAGCAGTATGTGATCCTACAGATTCAAGTACATGGGCAGGACCACTGAATTTCGGTACTACAATATGTGAGCCTGCAGATCAATGTCTCTATAGCTTTGTGATGGTTGATTCTTTCGGCGACAGCTGGAACGGCAACACAATGAATGTACTTCAAAACGGAATTGTCGTTGGAGTAC
>DASWND010000054.1:0-12770 GCA_036399435.1 Flavobacterium sp. | reverse complement strand
TTTGCAGTTCCAGTCGCGCGGCACGAAGAACAGATAATTACAAAATCGAAGCAACTTCTTTCTGATCGGAATGTCCAATTACAATCTGAAGTGAAGTGGTTCCGCTCCTCAACAGAAAAAATGGTAACGCGAAATCGCAGTGGCATCAGATTTCTGACTGAATCATTGCAAAGGCAGTCGCAGTTCAGATTTGGCAACGAGAGAAATATGCTGATTCAAAGCTCGGGGCAAATTCAGAAAGAGATTCCAAAACTGCTAATCGAAAAACGATTAAAAGTTGAGCAAGAAGCGACTTCACTTGAGAAGAGCAGCATGACGATGTTTAATCAACATCAAATAAATATCAAAAACATCGAGACCAATGTCCGTATCATGAGCCCGGAAAACGTCCTGAAAAGAGGATATAGCATCACAATAAAAAATGGTAAGTCACTTACTTCATCAGATGAGATTGAACCTGGTGATGTACTGACTACCAAACTATATAATGGCGAAATTATAAGCGTCGTCCAAACCAACAAACTATGAGCGACATCACAAATTATGAACTTGCATTTGAGGAACATCAAAAGATTGTAACAGAAATAGAACAAGGCGAAATCTCTGTCGATGAACTTTCTGAAAAAGTCAAACGAGCTGCTCTGCTGATCAAATTCTGCAAGACCAAACTGCAGACAACCGAAGAAGATGTCAACGCAATTCTTGCCGAGCTTGATGCTTCAAACCCGGACAAGACTGCAAAGTAATGATCTATATTGTTGGATAACCACCCGTTACCTGAACTGTTGAACCTGTCATATAACTGGAATCCTGTGATGCAAGTAAAACAAAAGGTGCCGCGAGTTCAGCAGGTTGCCCCGGACGTTTCATCGGCACATCCTGACCAAATTTCTCATAATGATCTTGTGGTAATGTTGAGGGAATCAGCGGCGTCCAGATTGGTCCCGGAGCAACGCAATTTACACGAATTCCTTTGTCGGCCCATAATTGAGCAAGACTCGCGGTAAAATTCTGAATGGCGGCTTTGGTTGCTGAATACGGAATCAATGCTTTTGGCGCTTTGTATGCATTTACTGAAGTTGTATTCACGATCGTGCTTCCCGGTTGAAGATACTTTTCAGCAGCTTTGCAGATGTAGAACATCGCATGGATGTTAACCCTAAAAGTTTTATCCCATTCTTCCGATGAAATATCCTGAAGCGAATCTCGAGACATCTGAAACGCAGCATTGTTGACTATAATGTCAATGCCGCCTAATTCTGATACAGTTCTTTCAACCATGTTAATGCAGTGCGCTTCATCGCTAATGTCTCCCGGAATTAAAACTGCCTTCCGTCCCGCTTTTTCGATCCAGTTTGCTGTTTCCCGGGCGTCTTCATCTTCATTTAGATACGATATCACAATATCGGCTCCTTCTCTTGCAAATGCAATTGCGACCGCACGGCCTATACCTGAATCGCCTCCCGTAATAAGAGCTTTCCTGCCTTCGAGCTTGCCTGAACCTTTATAAGATTCTTCTCCGTGATCTGCTTTGGGATGAAGCTGGTTCTCGTACCCCGGAACGTCCTGCTCCTGCTCTTTAAAAGGCGGTTGTTCATACTGCTTTTGCGGATCCTGCATAGTTTCGTTGTTATTTTCCATGGCTTAATGTTTAGTTTCTTAAAGCTATTCGTTTTGAATCTGAACTGCTTATAGCATTTCTATGAAGAATTATATTTTTTGAAGCGGATTTACTTTTACAACTTCAACCCAATATCTACTTTAGCTAAAAAATAATTATGAAGATTTTAGGGATAGGTTCACGCATCAACCATAGTAAACTGGGTAAAGGTGTAATCACAAATGTGACTTCTCAAGAATATTGGGTTACGTTTATTGACAAGGGCTTAGAAACCATTGAACTCGATTCCGAATTCGAAATCATTGAAGCTGCTGACAACGATGTTGACACAATAAGTTTATTTGATGTAGAGAAAAGCCTGAAATCGATCCTACAGCGTTGGTCCGACATTACACCTGCAGCTCCTATTGCCGATAAGTGGAAAGGCGGCAAACTGCTGATGGAACCAGGTCAGCCTGGCGTTCAGGGCAAAGATGTCCCTATTGATGCTTTCTTCCATAAGATTGTAATGGTGCGTGACCGCGTTCGCGTTATGGAACAAAAGATCAACGCCAGCAAACTTGAGGAAATAGAAAAGATCGAGCTTCAGCAATACATTACAAGAATATATGGCAGCCTCACGACCTTTAATGTGTTGTTTAAATCGCCATCTGATTATTTCATAGGCGACAAGAGCAAATAAAAAACTACCGTTTTTGGCGGTAGTTCATTTTGTTTATTGCTCCAATGTCGACATATCAATTACGAAGCGATATCTAACATCACCTTTTAGCATCCGCTCGTAGGCAGTTTCAATGTCTTGAATAGCTATTACTTCTATTTCAGAAACAATGTTATGTTCTGCGCAGTAGTCGAGCATCTCCTGCGTTTCCGGCAAGCCTCCAATCAGCGAACCTGCAAGGCTTTTACGGCCGCCGATCAGGCTAAAAGCATTCAGTTCGTAAGGTGTTGGCGGAACACCTACGCAAATATGGACGCCGTTTACACGCAATAGCGACATATAAGCATTGATATCATGCGGAGCTGAAACAGCATCCAGAATAAAATCAAAATAACCTTTTACCGAATTAAATTGCTCCTTGTCCTTAGTCACAATAAACTTGTGTGCGCCTAAAGCTTTGGCATCGGCTTCTTTCTCAGGTGATGTGCTTAAAACTGTTACCTCAGCTCCAAATGAAACCCCGAACTTAACTGCCATGTGGCCAAGTCCGCCTAAACCTAATACCGCCAGCCTGTGCCCTTTTCCCACTTTCCAGTGGCGAAGCGGAGAATATGTAGTTATTCCGGCGCAAAGCAATGGTGCAACTGCATCTAAAGGTAGTTTTTCAGAAACTTTCAAAGTAAAGTCCTCATGAACAACAATAGTATTGGAATAACCGCCATATGTTGGCGTTTTTCGGTCCTGTTCAAGACTGTTGTAAGTTCCGGTGCTGCCATTCAGGCAGAACTGCTCAAGGCCTTCTGCGCAATTCGGACATGTCCGGCATGAGTCCACAAGGCATCCTGTTCCGGCTAAATCACCTATTTTGAACTTTGACACTTCACTACCAACGCCGATGACCTCTCCAACTATTTCATGTCCGGGAACCATTGGAAACATAGCTCCACCCCATTCATCCTTGATCTGATGAAGATCACTGTGGCAAACGCCGCAATATCTGATATCAAATTGAACATCATGTGGCCCTAATTCACGCCTTGTGAAATCCCATGGTTTTAAATCTGTTCCGGGCTTATGTACTGCATATCCTTTAGCTTGTGTCATTTTATCGATATTTATTCTCCCTAAGATAAAAATAAAAAATGGAATCACTGTGGACCTTGACTTCTGAATATATACCCAGATATAGGGATTTTTTTTATAGGTAATTCGATTACATTTGAGTACAACAACTTAATTCCTTAAAAATGAAAAAGTTAACGTTCTTTATCATCGCATTGATGCTGTTTTCCTGTAAACCAACCAATGAAGATGCAGGGACGGCAGTAACTGCTGGTCCGGCTGTAAAGGCAATTGAATCCGTAGGATTATACGATTCAAAGGGCCTATGGTTAACTTCAAAAGTTATTGCCCTAGATATTGGCCTTCCTCTGCCGGGAGATTCCAATAAATATACTCTAAAGAAGATATACAATTTGTCTACACCTTCAGAACAAAGAATGCTGATACACTTTACAGACCTAAAGGGTGTTGTGCTGCCCGATAATCATGGTAACACTATTCAATACGAGATTCCCATTTCATCAATTGAAAAGCTTGGCAGCGCAAAAGACTACGATCAAACCAAGGAAGTAAAGGTGAAGCTTTACCATGATAATGATGCGACTGAATCGCAGATTCGACAATATGCAAATGAACTGTTTGCTGCCACCAATTGTGAAGGCGTTATTCATCAAGAAGGCATGAACCTTAAAACTCCCAGGAAATGTGGTAAAGGAGTAATTAGCCCGTGAAAATGATGCGTAATCTTGTATTTATCTTCGCATTACTGATTCTGCACCAAGCGGCCGCACAACAAATCACTTTTGCAAAAATCGAAAAACAATTAGTTAAAGGTGAAGCATCGGATGCCCTTGCTGCGTTAAAAAAATTCAACCTTGCCAAACTCGCCGTACATGATCAGGCAAAATTCCTGTATCTGCGCGGTCAGGCGTATTCCAAAATTAACAATGCAGATTTTGCTTGCCGGGACTTTCTTATAGCTCGCGATTTATATAAAAAAATTGACAGCATCGATAAAGCGATGGAAATTACTATTGAGTTAGTAATGACAATTTCGTCGCAGGAACAAAACAAGAATGACTATCAAAAATATATGGATGAATACTTGTCTTACGCGCTTGAAGCAAAAGACAAAAGAAAACTGCTTCGTGGATATATTCAGCAGGCATCCGTCCTCATCGACGAAAATGAAGCCGAAAAGACGGAAAAGCCCAAAGCAAAAGAAAGCCTTAAATTCTTTTGGAAGGCGATTACTTTAAATAAAAAATTAAAAGAGGACAAATTCGAGTCAAAGATCAACAACAACATCGCTGTCCTTTACAATGAGGTTCTAAAAGATTATGACTCAAGCCTCTATTATTTAAATAGGGATTACGCCAAAGTGGTAAAATCGGGCGATACGACTTCCCTTGTTTACAACCTCATCAATCAGGCATCAAGCTATTCGGCACTTCAAAATTATCAGAAAGCAATTGACCTGCTAAAAAGGGCTGAGTTACTACCAATCCACGACTTTGAGCAGAAAGTAATGTCGGTGATCTACTATAACTTGTACGATAATTATGCGCAGGTCAATGATCATAAGAACGCGCTGCATTATCTAAAGCTCAGTAATAAAATCGAGAGCGCGATCAACGAAAGCAAACAAAACATTGCAATCAGCGATATGCAGGCAAAGTATCGGGCAAAAGAAAAAGAAGTTGAAAACCTTGCACTCAAGAACAGGCTTAATACGAACAAGATTTTTATGTCGATATTCATCGGCCTGCTCATCGTAGCTTTAATTATTGGGCTGCTGGGCTATAAGAACATTTCCCGAAAACGCCGCATCGCAGAACAAGACAAGCTGATTGAAACCCAACGCCTAGAAAAGGTCCTGAAAGAACAAGAGCTAAACCAAATCGACCTTATGCTTGAAACGCAAGAGAAAGAACGCCAGCAGATCGCCAACGAAATACACGACAATCTGGGCAGTATTTTGGTTACTTTAAAGGTAAATTTCCAGAGTTTACGGCGCGCCAACATAATCTCAGATGATTCTGAACATATATTCGACAAAAACGATTTATTGATTGATGAAGCATATCAAAAGGTACGCGATATTTCACACCTGAAGAACCTTGGTGTCATCGGAACACACGGTTTAGTAGTCGCTGTTCGGACAATGGCTGAAAAGATGAGCGTTATAAATCGGCTTAAATTCAATGTTTTCCCATTCGGACTCGAAGACCGGCTCGAAAACCAGGTAGAAGTTTGCATATTCAGGATGATACAGGAACTCTGCACAAACATCATCAAGCATTCAGGCGCAACCGAAGCGAGTATCTACCTTACACAACATAATGCCGACGAGATCAACATCATCATCGAAGACAACGGCCGCGGAATGAATCCAAAGCAGCTCGCAGACAGTAACGGGATCGGAATCAAAAATTTAGAAAAGAAAGCTGAGCAAATGGGCGGCAGCTTTACCATTGATTCGATCGCCGGGAAAGGAACTACCATAATAATAAATATTCCATTGTATGATAACAGTAGTAATAGCCGAAGACCATCAGGCACTGATAGACGGAATGAAGCTCTTCCTCGAATTTGAAGAAGATGTTTCGCTTGTAGGCGAAGCAAACGATGGTGAAATGCTGCTTGAGCTTGTACGGCGAAAAAGGCCGGATGTCGTCATTACTGATATCCGAATGCCCAAATGCGATGGGATCCATGCAACACGTGCTATTATAAAAGAGTTTCCAAATACAAAGGTCATTGCTTTCAGTATGTTTGACCAGCCGGAAGCCGTTGAGCAAATGAAGCAGGCAGGAGCATCAGGTTATATCATGAAGAATTCTTCATTAAAAAAAGTGCTCGAAGCAGTGCGGATCGTAAACAGTAATGGAACATTTTACGATGATGCTATCGGATTCAATGATTCCTCTACGAAGGAAATAATATTATTAAGTACGCGCGAAAGAGAAATCCTGCGGCTGATCGGGAATGGTCAAACATCGCAGGAAATTGCAGATCAGCTTTTTATCGGCAAAAGCACGGTTGATACACATCGCAAGAACATTCTCCGAAAAATGAGTATTCACGGCAAAACCGACCTGATCCGATTTGCAGTCGAAAGAAAATATGATTTTACTTAACGGCAAACGCCCGCCATTCTTAGGCCAACGCCGGCGCCGGGCTTTCCGCTATATCTTTTTCTCTGCAAGAAAAAGGATGCCGCTTCAATCCCTTTTGCAGCTTCTATTTCGCAGGAAGTTCTCTCTTTACCTGGCGAAACGTAAGGTTTATTCTCGGCAGTTGCTCCTTGGCCGTCTTTGGAATCTGATGTTCCCAAAAACTTTGCGTAGTTCCCGCCATCAATAAAAAAGATCCGTGCTGAAGCGGAATATGAACCACCGGAATATCTTTCCTGGTTTTATGACGCAGCTTAAAAACCCTTGTTTCGCCAAAGGTCACCGAAGCAATTACGGCGTTTCTGCCGAAGTTTTCTTCCTTATCACTGTGCCATGCGACGCCATCACGGCCATTCCGGTATAAGTTCAGCAATACGCTGTTGAAATAAATTCCGGTTTCTTCAAAAATCAGCTTTCGGATCTGATTCAACTCACTAGTTAAAGGTGGCGTAGCCGGATCTGCGCCAGCGTTTTCAGGATCTTCAAACCATGAAACCATCCGGGGAGCAACAAGTGTTTTTCCATATATGTCCATAGAATATTCGCGCCACTTAGTTTGATGCAGCAGTAAATCATAATAGTGATCAGCCTGAACTTTTGGGATGAAACCATTTATTAAAGTCAGATCTGTGTCGGGCAGCTCGAATTTCTTTCTGAAAGGCTTACCTGTTGAAAAATACTCGTGGTCATTGAATAGGTTCATCGTTGTTCTTGAACAGTTTTATCAAAACATAAATAAATTGTCAGAATATCAATATAAACAACTGTTATTATGGTGTTTATATAGCTAATTTCCTACTGAAAATATTATAAAGAAAGAGAGAAATGCTGTAAGTAAAACGCTCTACTATGGACATAAATTTACAATAAACAATTAAACTAATTTAATCATGAAAAAAGCAGCGTTTTTTAAAGTAGCATTATTATCAGGTTTCACGTGCATGATGTTCGCATGTAAAGATTCCAACAGCCAAACAGAAACAGGAACAGGTACTGACCAATATGGTACTGAAAGCGGAATGTCTGGTGGTACCGACGGAACTAGCCCTGGATCAAATATGGATAATACATCAGGAAGCGGAATGGCTGGTGATACATTAACTACAGGTGGCACAGGAACTGGCGGAACCGGAACTGGTGGTACTGGAACTGGAACTGGCGGTGGAACTGGTGGAACTGGAACAGGTGGAACTGGAACAGGGACAGGAACTGGTGGTGGAACCGGTGGAACGGGAACTGGTGGAACTGGTGGTGGAACCGGAACTGGTGGAATGTAATCTTTGATAATAATCAAAATACAATAACAATTTAATACGGTAATGATATGAGAGTCATTGAAACAAAAACCCATGGATATCTTGATTATCTGGTGGGAATTCTACTGATAGTTTTGCCAGGTATCGCTGGTTGGGACATAAACGATGCAAAAAGTATTGTTCCAATGGTAGTTGGTATCGTGACGATCATCATGAGCCTGATGACCGCTTACGAACTTAGCATCAGCAAAATTATCCCAATGAGCACACATCTGATGATGGACGTTCTTTCAGGTATAATTTTGGCAGCCTCACCTTGGTTGTTCGACTTTGCTGATGAAGTTTATTTACCACACCTTTTAGTAGGTCTTTTCGAAATAGCAGCTGGATTGATGACTAAGACCAGGTCTAGTGTCAGCAGTCTAAGCACAGAGAAATAAGTTGTTGGTCACCGGGGAAGAAGAATTTACTTTAGCCCCGGTTCTTATAGAAGGCGCCACTTTTTAGTGGCGCCTTTTTTTATATACGTTGCAGCGATAATGCTCGTGGATTTGCGCCTTCTAAAATTGTTCACAACATCATAACTGTGCCATTTTAGATATATCTTCATTAGCTAAATTTGCATTTGCAAACCGTTACTATGGGCACTTTTGTTATCACTAGGATGAATAATGATCTCTACAAGATCACCTTCGCATCACGCAAAGGAAAAACTGTGTTTACAACGGTCAGCTGTAAACATAAAGATGACAGCGTTAAAATGATCGAGGCTATAAAATCTGAGATCACCTCGCTCTCATGTACGAAAGTTAAAAGTACTGGCGGAAAATTCTTGTTCAGGCTTTCTAAAGACGGTTTAGTGTTGGCAGCCAGCCGCAAATTCACAACCGAACTTCTTTTGCAAAAAGGTATAGACGAGGTATTACGGTCTGTTCCGTCAGCAGAAGTGCTGGACTTTTCAGAAAACGATTCTGTATTCCCCGAGGAAGTAGGTCTCGTAGAAGCAGATCATTAGTCGGAGATTCATAAACAATTGTCCAAAAAAAAACCTACCAGGAGGATAGGTTTTTCTGCTTTAATGACGACCGTCAATTTCCGGACCATCTGTTTCATCATCGTCTTTAGGATCTGCATGATGAAAATTTGACGTGGTATTGATAAAATCATCAATGCCGCTGTCGTTATGGGCTTTATCGTTTACATTATACTTATCTACCAGATAATCATTACCCCGATGGGGAACATCATCATCTTCAGTATTACTACTGGAACCGTCCTGCGAATCGCGCTCCTGCTCGCTCAACCCGCTTCCTGTCGTGCTGTTGCTGTCGAAAGTCTGATTTTCGGCCTTTGAAAAAGTTTCGTTGCCGGTATAATCGGCTTGTTCACGATGTGGTGTGTTTCCATATTCAGCAGAGGTTTTCTCTTTACTGAAGCTATCGTTTTCGCTATATTCTTTATGCGGGCCTTCCATAGTAGTTGTTGTTATTATTGTTGTTGTTATTGTGCATGACATTGTGAGCTGACTGATATGCCGGCTTATTATCTGTTGAAGATGCAGCCGTTACTTCGGGTTCCATTAGCTCCTTTTGTTGTTCAAATTTTAAAACCTCGACAACTTTTTGATAGACATCGCTTAGTGCAACGATGAGATCGCCTTCCTGTGCCATATCCAAAGCATGACGTACCGCTTTAGCTTCGTCCGAAATAGTTTCGTAACTGCTGCCTTCGTTTGATGATGCAATCCCATCAAGAAGGATATTGTTTATTTCTTCCTCGCTTCGGCCGCGTAAGCTGTGGTCCTGCCTGATGATTACGTGATCAAACATTCGACATGCAGTTGCTGCACATTCTTTAATGTCTTCAGGCCTTCGGTCTCCAATTCCGGAGATGATACCGATCTTTCTGCTAGCTTTAACGTTCTTCAGGTAGCTTTCCATTGCCGCGTAGCCATGAACGTTGTGTGCATAATCTACCAGCACCCGGAACTTTTTAAATTCAAACATATTTAAACGACCCGGAGTCTGCTCATATCCCGGCACAAACGACCTCAATGACCCGCTGATGTCCGAAATTTCAAATCCGCTTAAATAAGCCGCTAAAGATGCTGCCATAGCATTCGCAACCATAAAGTAAGCTGTACCTTCAAAAGATATTGGCACTTTGGTAACTTCTTCGATCTTAATTGTTTGATCTCCCTGAAGCAGGACGATCCAACCATCTTCCACAACCATTGCAGGCTTACCTTCTGCAATTTGTCGGCTGATTATATCGTTGTGTTTGCTAAGGCTGAACCAGGCAATATTACAGCTTAGTTCACTGCTGATCTTCACGCAATATTCATCTTCAGCGTTAAGTATAGCCCATCCATCTTTCTTTGCACTGCGTGGCACGACCGCTTTAACATTGGCAAGTTCTTCGATGGTGTTAATGTCGTTGATGCCAAGGTGATCTCCTTTGATGTTGGTTACAATAGCGATGTCGCATTCATCAAATGCAAGGCCGGCACGAAGAATTCCACCTCTTGCAGTTTCCAAAACCGCAAAATCAACAGATGGATCACGTAAAACGAACTGCGCGCTTATTGGTCCTGTTGTATCTCCTTTTTCAATTAGATAATCATTTAGGTATATTCCGTCGGTCGTTGTGAATCCAACCTTGTAACCTTTTTGTTTGGCCATATATGCCATTAATCTGCTCGTTGTAGTTTTACCATTTGTTCCTGTTATAGCAATCAATGGCACTCTGCTTGGTTTGCCCGGTGGATAAAGCATGTCAACAATCGCAGCGGCTACGTTTCTAGGCTGGCCTTCAGATGGTGCAAGGTGCATTCGTAGTCCAGGCGCAGCATTTACTTCAAGTACGGCGCCCTTAGATTCACGAAGTGGAATTGAAAGGTCGGAAGCCATTACATCAATTCCGCAGATGTCTAAGCCCACAATTCCGCCGATGCGCTCGGCCATAAATATATTTTCAGGATGAACTTCATCTGTAACATCAACTGCGGTCCCACCTGTACTTAAATTAGCTGTTGATTTCAGGAAAACCATTTCGCCTGCCGGCGGTACAGAATCAAGTGTATAATTCATCTTCGATAGCATCATCTCACTGTCGCGGTCAATGATAATTTTCGTTAGAACATTACCATGGCCATCTCCACGTCGTGGATCCATGTTTACCATCTCCAGCAATTCACTGATCGACTGGACGCCGTCACCTATAACGTGTGCCGGAATCCTTTTTGAAGCAGCGACATACTTATTGTCCACAACCAATAACCGGAAGTCAAAGCCGGCAATATATTTTTCGACAATTACGCTGTTACTATACTGTTTTGCAAATTCAAGTGCGGCAACGGCAGCATCATCGTCCGAAATATTAATGGTGGCTCCTTTACCTTGATTTCCATCCAGCGGCTTAACTACTATTGGATATCCTATTTCGCCAATAATTTTAAATAATCCGGTCGTCGTCTTGCAAATATCACCTTGTGGAACAGGAATTCTGGCAGCTGACAGTATTCGCTTTGTTTCCTCTTTGTCACCGGCAATATTAACTGCACGGTTGCTCGTTCTTGACGTGATTGTTGCCTGAAACTGCGTCTGATTCTTTCCATGTCCCAACTGGATCAGTGAATTGTTGCCAACTCTAAACCATGGAATGCCTCTACTTTCTGCTTCCTGCACGATACTTTTAGTTGAAGGCCCTAAGCCTCTTCTTTCAGCGATGTACCTAAGTTCTTCAACTTCCTTGTTGATGTCGTAATCTTCACCTTTAGCAAACGCCTGAACTATATTAAATGCAGCTTCAATAGCGTACAGACCTGCTTCTTCAACTTCATAGCTAAAAACCACGTGGTAGACACCTGGTGTTCCGGTCCCACGTGTGCGTCCATACCCTGCGTCCATGCCTGCAAGGGATTGGATCTCGAGGGCAACATGCTCCATCACATGACCAAGCCACGTTCCTCTTTCCACTCGTTCAAAAAAGCCGCCCCTTACTCCTTCAGAACACTCATGCTCAATCATTGTAGGAAGCATTCGCTTTATCCTTTCAGCAAATCCCGGAATTTTATCAGTGGGGAATTCCTCCATTTCTTCAAGGTCAAGTTTAACCTGAATAAGCTTTTTGCGGTAATTGCTCCACATATTTGGTCCCCGTAAAACTTGTTTTTTTATAATTTTCATATGGTTTGTTCTTTAGCTGTAATAGAAAAACCCGGGATTCCGGATGATAACCAAAGTTCATCCTAAAACCTACGTAACTTCTTACAGAATTTTATTGAAAACTTACATTTAAAGTAGGGTATAATTTTGTAAGAAAGATGAGAACTTTTATAAGAATGCAGCCTTCGATCTATGGTAGTTTTGTAGATAAACCAAACCAAGATGAACTTCAAAGGAAAATTGATTATTATAGGTGGCGCCGAAGATAAAGGTGATACCTTGAAAGAACATGAAATTAAAAATGCGGACAAAGATGCGAATGAAACTGAAATCCTGCAACGTATAGTTGACGAGTCACGCGATAAAGAAAAGTCACGGTTCGAAATCGTCACAACAGCCTCAACTATTCCTGAAACGGTGGGAAACGATTATATCGAAGCCTTCGAAAAATTGCAGGTGAGGAATCTAGGTGTTCTCATTATTGAAGACCGGGAGAAAGCCGATGACCCGGACATACTTCAAAGGCTGAGGGAAGCAGATGTAGTCTTTGTTACAGGTGGAGACCAACTGCGGCTCACATCAATACTAGGTGGTACGCGTTTTTATGATCTTTTAATAGAAAAATTAGAAGATCCTAAATTTTTGTATGCCGGGACATCTGCAGGTGCAGCAGCTGCATCCGAAAATATGATCTTTCAGGGTAAAAGTACCGACGCGCTGAGAAAAGGCGAGATTCGGACCACCAGTGGATTTGGCTTAGTCCGAAATATTGTCTTTGATACCCACTTTATTCAGCGCGGCCGTATTGGAAGGTTATTCCAAATTATT
>DASWND010000053.1:0-2649 GCA_036399435.1 Flavobacterium sp. | reverse complement strand
GGCTGCAGCCTCGATTGTACTTTTTGTGCTACTGCGCGATTAAAAAGAATGCGGAATTTAAATCCGGATGAAATCTACGATCAGGTCGTTGCGATCGATCAGGAAAGCAGGGTTTCCCACAACCGGCCGCTTTCAAACATTGTTTTTATGGGAATGGGCGAGCCGCTGATGAATTATAACAATGTGGTTCAGGCAATAAATATGATCACGTCGCCGGAAGGATTAAACATGTCGCCAAAGAGAATCACGCTTTCTACATCCGGAGTTCCAAAAATGATCAAGAAGCTGGCTGATGACGAGGTAAAATTTAAATTAGCCGTCTCTCTGCATTCCGCTATTGATGAAGTTCGTGCTCAGATAATGCCTTTCAGCAAGAATTTTCCGCTTGCAGATCTGCGTGAAGCACTTGAATACTGGTATAGAAAAACCAAAAGCCGCGTCACATACGAATACGTAGTCTGGAAAGGCATCAATGACAATAAAGAATCTATTGATGCTCTGGTAAAGTTTTGCAAGTATGTTCCTTCTAAAGTCAATCTTATCGAATACAACGCCATTGAAGAAGGTGGATTTGAACAAGCTTCCGAAGAATCAATCAGAGCTTATATTCGTGCTCTCGAATCAAATGACATTGTCGTAAAAGTTCGAAGAAGCCGCGGAAAAGATATCGATGCCGCATGCGGACAATTGGCAAACAAGGAAGCCGGAGCCAATTGATTCCATTGTGCTATCTTTGAAGTCTTAATGAAGATCACTCAGCAAATAAAAGAACCCATTCACGACGAAATGGAACTTTTCGAAAAGAAGTTCTACGAATCGATGACTTCACGAGTGGCGCTTTTAAACCGAATCACCTATTATATTGTCAACCGAAAAGGGAAGCAAATGCGCCCGATGTTTGTTTTTTTATCAGCCAAACTTGTTTCGGGCGGCGAAGTAAACGAGCGGACATACCGAGGTGCATCGGTTATTGAACTTATTCACACTGCAACACTCGTACATGACGATGTTGTAGACGACAGCAACCGCCGCCGAGGCTTTTTCTCTATCAATGCCTTGTGGAAAAATAAAATTGCCGTGCTTGTTGGGGATTATTTACTTTCGAAAGGTTTGCTGCTTTCCATTGATTACGGTGATTTTGATCTTCTTCGCATTATTTCAGTCGCTGTACGCGAAATGAGCGAAGGCGAACTTCTGCAGATCGAAAAAGCCCGACGTCTCGATATCACTGAAGATATTTATTACGAAATCATCCGCAAGAAGACAGCTACTTTGATTGCCGCCTGCTGCGCACTTGGAGCACGATCCGTTGTTGATGATGAGGTGCAGGTTGAAAAAATGCGGACATTCGGTGAACTAATCGGAATGGCTTTCCAGATCAAAGATGACTTATTTGACTATACTGAAGATGCAATTGGCAAACCAACCGGCATCGACATTAAAGAGCAAAAGATGACGCTTCCGCTGATTCACGTGCTCAATAACTGCACGTCTTCTGAAAAAAAGTGGCTCATCAACTCCGTTAAGAACCACAACAAAGATCGCCACAGGGTAAAAGAAGTTATCTCATTTGTCAAGAAGGCAAACGGATTAAAATATGCCGAAGATAAAATGATCGACTTCCAGCAACAGGCATTGACACTACTACATGATTTTCCCAATTCTCCATATAAAGATTCACTAATAATGATGGTGAATTATGTGATTGAACGAAAAATTTAATTTTCTTTGCACTTGTATTTCAGTTAGTTAAAAATTATTTAATATTTTTTTGACAGCTCATACAACCATTTTTCGGATAACCTCGTCTATGCCTTTAGAAACACTTTAGAACTTGTGAAAGTAATCGAACTACATCAACAGCAAAGCGACCTGATTTCCATGGCAGTGGAAAACAACCGGCAAGCGCAGCAGAAGATCTACTCGCAGTACGCACCAAAGATGCTAAGTGTTTGCAGGCAATACATCAAAGACATCCATCACGCCGAAGATCTTATGATCACTGCTTTCATGAAGGTTTTCACAAATCTGAAGAACTTCGAAAACAAAGGCAGCTTCGAAGGCTGGATCAGGCGGATCATGGTCAATGAATGTATTTCGCACCTAAGGGTTAACAAAAAGGTCAGTTTTCTGGAAGATGAATATTACACTGAAGACACATTCAACAATATCGAAAGTGGTTTCAACGTCGAAGACATCCAATTTCTGATCGACTGCTTACCCGCCGGTTATAAAATGATTTTTAACTTGTATGCCATCGAAGGTTACAAACATGCAGAGATTGCCCAAATGCTGGGCATAAATGAAGGGACTTCGAAATCACAACTTTCACATGCTCGCCGCATTTTGCAGCAGCAAATTGGTAAAATGAAGAATTATGAAAACGGGACAGAATAAATTCGAAAACGAAATACGTCAAAAGCTGAATGCGCGTGAAATAGAGCCTTCATCAAAAGCTTGGGACCGCCTTGACGCAATGCTTACAGTAGGCGAGGAAGAAAAACGAAAGTACAATTATAGCTGGTTGTACATCGCCGCAGGTTTTCTCGGATTCATTTTAATTGCAACCATATTCTTCAGACAAGGCCAGAAATCCCCGCAAATAGAAAATAAAATGGTAATCGAAGAGGTTCATCAGCCAGCACCGCA
>DASWND010000052.1:0-9774 GCA_036399435.1 Flavobacterium sp. | reverse complement strand
ACGATGACGTTTTTCATGTATAAATTTTACTTGTCAAAGATAAGAAGCGAATCAACAAGTTCAGAAGGCTTTTTTACGACGCTTTTTGAAATATGAATAGAGTCCGAAAATGGCCATTCCAAAGAATATACACGGAACCGCCCATGCAACTATTTCAGGCGCATTCGAATTTGAACCTGACGATACTTCATTCAAGAGCAGAACAAAACACAACATTCCCGCAAATGTTCCCACCGTTGCACCGAGGACGAAAAAATATTTATAGATACCCGCTGTTCTGATGTAGTTTCCATTTATCAAATAAAGGTTCCATCCAACCCAGAATGGCACTTGAATAAAATTTAACCCGCTTAACATCAAGCCGGTGATGAAAGGATGATAATCATCCAAATTCTCAATATACTCCGGTTTTCCGTCTCGTTGAATTGAAGCCTCGTACGCAAAATATGCCGCCAACGCCACCATAAAAATTATTGAAAAGACTTCAATGTACTTCAACAGTTTTTTGTTGACTGATAGCTTACGTGCAAAAACAAGAGAAATATAAATAACTACAGCTTCGATGACCGCAACTCCAACAAGATAATATATCAGGTTAGGAAGATCTGAATTCTGAAAAAGATGGAACCCAACAACATTTAAATATCCCAGCGGAAGCGATCCGATGTAACTCACCAGAAATCCGACTGCAATATTTTTTATATGTTTCATTAAAAGCTGATGATTTTCCTGCTTTGTTCCTGATGAATACGGAACTGCCGCATCCCGTCTTCAAAACTTAAGAAAGGCGCGCCTGCTTCCCTATTTGCCATGCTGATTTCGAACATGTAGCACGTGTGCCGGATCAGTTCTTTCCATGCAAAAAAGATCGAGTGTTTCGGATCATATATGTGCGTAGGCTCACTTGAGGCACCATTGACTTCTACAATCATAAATTCCTCGCCGCGTTCAAGTTTTGCAAAATCATTATACATGATGTCTAGCCTTCCGAAATAAAAATCCGGTATTCTCGAGCAGATTGTATTCAATGTTGCGGATAGCGTATCGGAAATAAGATGACTTCCATCTAAAAACTTTGCTCCTCGTGCGTGATTGCCATACGGAATTAGTTCAAGTTGTTCACCTTTTGAAAGGACATCGTGCATTTTGGTTCCCTGTTCACGCAGAATCGACTGAAGCTGCATTTCATAACGCAGATCCTGACTCACGAGTTCACGAACAGTTGACACTCCGTCGCCGACCACTTTGACAAATTCTTTTGAAACTATTCCGGTAATTTTGCCCGTGAATTCACCGGGATATCGCACATAAAAAATCCCAACTTCCTTTTTGTATGGAATTAATGCCTGAATCAGATAATCGAAGTTGGCTTTCTGATGATAAGTCTGCAAATCATAGTGACCATAAACTTTTTTTACTGCTGAGCCACGCAGACCAATATCAGGTTTTGCAATCAGCGGAAATTTTATAGCTGAACGTTCAACTTCAGCGAGAACATCATCAAACGACTGATGCGCTTTTATCAGAATTGTATTAGGATAATATTCATCAGGCAGAATGTCATAGATCTCCTTTTTGCTCTCCGCCATAAAACCTCCATTCTTCAACGAAGGATTGCTGGCATTGAAGAAAAAAATTGATTTGGCTTTAATAGCATAATATGCCCATTGGAAGAATACAGGGAAGTAAACGACTCCAAAAGGCCAGTATTCCCAATGCGTAAGTTTATGAAAAAACAGTTTCATGAAATTTCAGCAAGCGGCACAAGCTCGGTTTTCTTTAAGTCAAAATACGTTAATTCGGAAAAAGCATTCTGGATCTTAGCCTGCGTGACACTAAGTGTTTTTAAGTTCTGCCGGTCAATAATGAGTCCGTTTTGATGATCGTCATTGTGAGAAGTCGTGTGGAACCCGATCATATCAAGGGCGGTAATAGCGCTGCCTTTTACGGACAGAAGCTCGTCAAACCAAGATTCGCGACTTGTCGTGATCAGTTTACTATATAACGTTGAAGATGACCAGATGGCGCTCGATCTATCAATCACCCTGCTTTGTTTTGTAAATCCATCCCATTGCAACTCATAAAGTTTTTTGTTTTCAAAAAGTACAATGGTAAAAGCTTCGATATTGGATAAATCAATCAATGGCCAGATCGCAATCGGTGAAGTGCTGCTAACAATGTCAAGTAAGATCCGCCCACGGCTTTTTCTGTACTGTGGGAGAACCTGATGCTTTTCTTTTGCGCCATTTAAAAGCACAGCTGCATTTCCGAAATCATCAATAGCAAACCAGGTTCCTCCGCCAAATGGATCTTTTGGAAAAGTGATGCTTTTTCCGTTGATCAAATATTTTTTTGGTGAAAGAGCTGCAGGCCTAGAAACCTGTTCATCACGGTTGGAGGTTATAATGGTTTCGCCGCCGTTGCGGACAACGGTTACTGTGCACATTGATTCCGGTATAAAATAGTGGAACGTGCTACACCGAAATTTGGACTAACAGAAACATTCATATCTCTGACGCCAATTTTTATTAAGGCCTGATGATGAATACAGTGTTCAAGATTGTACAGAAGTTCGCGGAAGTATGAGCTATTGACAACTATCTCTTCGCCTTCGACGCGTTGCGCCAGTAAAAGATCGCGATTTTCTTTAGCCAGATTCGCTTTTACATCATGTAATGCAATAATTGCAGATGTTGTTCTGGTTTCAAGTTCCTTATTTCGCTCCCGCAGATCATAATCAATGGTTCCGCCAGAATAAAATCTGATCAGGCACTGAAACATCTCGGTGATATGCCTTGAATGCTCGCCTACCGACGATCCGCTTAATTGCTCACGAGGGCGTGAATAATCGTCGTCAGAAAGCTGTTGCAGCAAATCTATAAGTTCGTCGAGCGATGAATTAACTAAATTAACAAGCATTGAACCAGGTTAAATGAGGCGTTAA
Organism: Flavobacterium sp.; assembly: GCA_036399435.1. Taxonomy (GTDB): domain Bacteria; phylum Bacteroidota; class Bacteroidia; order Flavobacteriales; family Flavobacteriaceae; genus Flavobacterium. The sequence continues at coordinate 6,830 of DASWND010000052.1, read as the reverse complement.
CGTAAAGCTACAACAATTTGATCTCTACTTACTGATTTAATATACTTCTTGAAATAACGATTCGCTGAATTTCGGATGTCCCTTCATAGATCTGAGTTATCTTGGCATCGCGCATCATTCTCTCGACATGGTATTCTTTAACGTAACCGTTCCCACCATGGATTTGAACTGCTTCAATTGCTGTGTCCATTGCAACTTGCGATGCAAAAAGCTTTGCCATTGCTCCGCTTAGATCATAGTTTGCGTGCTGATCCTTATCCCAGGCTGCTTTCATGCAAAGATGACGCGCCGCTTCAATATTGACGGCCATATCGGCAAGTTTAAATGCGATGGCCTGATGATTAGAGATTTCTTTTCCAAAAGCTTTACGCTCTTTTGAATATTTCAATGCAAGCTCGTAAGCACCTGATGCGATTCCGAGTGCCTGAGATGCGATTCCGATTCTTCCGCCGGCTAATGTTCGCATTGCAAACTTAAATCCGAAGCCATCCTCTCCAATTCTGTTTTCTTTCGGAATTTTTACATCCGTAAACATTAGTGAATGGGTATCAGAACCACGAATTCCCATCTTCTGTTCTTTCGGGCCAATCTCAAATCCAGGCATTCCGCGTTCAACGATCAATGCATTGATTCCGCGATGTTTCTTATCTACATCAGTCTGCGCAATAACCACATAAACTGAGGCACTTTTACCGTTAGTGATCCAGTTTTTCGTTCCGTTCAAAAGATAATGGTCGCCCATATCGATTGCAGTAGTTCTTTGTGAAGTGGCATCGCTTCCCGCTTCCGGTTCTGAAAGGCAAAATGCGCCTATCCATTCGCCTGAAGCTAATTTTGGAAGGTACTTTTGTTTCTGCTCTTCATTCCCAAATTCCTGGATGCCCCAGCAAACAAGGCTATTGTTGACCGACATCACTACCGATGCCGAAGCGTCAACTTTCGAAATTTCTTCCATCGCTAGTACGTATGAAATTGTATCGAGTCCGCTGCCGCCGTATTTGGGATCGACCATCATTCCTAAGAATCCCAATTCACCCATTTTTTTTATTTCCTCAGTAGGAAATTGTTGTTTTTCATCTCTTTCGATGACACCGGGAAGCAATTCGTTCTGTGCGAAATCCCGTGCCGCCTGTTGTATCATCAGATGCTCTTCAGAAAGCTTAAAGTCCATATATTGCTTTGGTGAATGTTAAAAATTGCGTTTCAAATATAACTTTAAAATCCCGAAGTTTTTGTTTTTGATTTGTATTTTTGGTCGATGTATAAAGAAAACTACAACGTTGTAGGCGTGATGTCGGGCACGTCACTTGACGGTGTCGACCTTGCTCATGTCAGGTTGTGGAACAGTTCGGGGAAATGGCAATATGAACTCCTTGAATGTGAGACAATAGCATACAGCAGTGAATGGAAAGACATTCTTTCGACAGCCGTTGCGCTTTCTCCCGGTGAACTTCCGGCACTTGATTCTAAATATACAACCTTACTCGGCGGAATCATCTCGTCATTCATTGCAAAACATGATCTGACAATTGATGCAGTCTGCTCACACGGACATACAGTACTTCATCAGCCGCAACAAGGCATCACACTACAAATTGGAAATCTTCCCCAGCTCGCAGAAATTGTAAAGCAAAAAGTAGTTTGTAATTTTCGGATTCAGGATGTCGCGCTAGGCGGACAAGGAGCACCTTTGGTTCCAATGGGCGACAGGCTGCTCTTTTCAGACTACGATTTTTGTCTGAACCTTGGCGGATTTTAGAATATTTCTTTTGAAAACGCGGGAAAAAGGCTGGCTTTTGATATTTCGCCTGTCAATACTGTTTTAAATTTTTTGGCTGGCAAACTTGGTTTAGATTATGACGATCGCGGCACGCTTTCGGGAAGTGGTTCCCTGCATGATGACCTGCTGGTAGAACTGAATGCTTTGCCATTTTATCGACTGCCGTTTCCAAAATCGTTGGGAATAGAGTTCGTTCATGAGTCGGTGTTGCCGCTGGTTGAAAGTTACAGTTGCTCAACAGAAGACAAACTTCGAACATTTACAGAACACATCGCAATGCAGACAGCGCTTGCAATGCCTGCATTAAAAGGAAGCATGCTGATCACCGGCGGCGGAGCGTACAATGATTTCCTGATCAGCCGGCTAAAAAATTATCTTCCAAAAGCAGAACTGCACGTTCCGGATAAACTATTATTGGAATACAAAGAAGCGCTCATTTTTGCATTCTTGGGCGTGCTGAAACTCCGCGGAGACATCAACGTTCTATCAAGCGTCACAGGCGCATCTCACGATCATAGCTCAGGTATGATCTTCAGCTAACTATTTTACAATAAACTTTACCTGTTGACTGCGTCCTTCCGAAGTTGCATTTAAATAATATATTCCGGATTTCAACCCGGATATTTCTACTGAAGATTCATCCGAAATATTTCTGACTTTTCGTCCAAGTGTGTCATATATATCGGCCTGCTCAATTGGAGTTGAGAAATGCAAAATGTTTTCAGCCGGATTCGGATAAACTGACAAAGTTGAAACTGCCGGCGAAGGAACTGAAAGTTCTGCAACATTAAGTCTATAAAGCCCTTCTAATCCTTCCTCTTTCTGACCATAAAAGTACATCTCGTTGCCGTAGCCTTTCATTCTTCCAATTAAAGAAAACTCGCCAGCATTGGTCAAGGGCACAGTTCCTTCGGCGGTTCCATCAGTTGAATAAAGCCTTGTTGGCGATCCACTGGTTGTGGCGAAGTACATTTTATCATTGTAAACCATTGCCACGCCCGAGTTGTAAAACGCGTCCTGTTCTCCCGGTTCAAGATCGATCAGCATGTAAGTTCCGTCTGCCGTACCATCGGTTCGCCAAATTTCACTGCCAAATTCTTCAGTATTTCTGTTTGTATAAACAACATCATTATATAAAAGATAATCATCATAAGTATTAACAAACCATCCGCCACCAAAACCGCCAATCTCGCTCTCTACCGGCGCGGAAATTCCATCTGAAACATAAGTCTGCCCTTGACTCGCAATAAACACCTGATCGCCCACTACAAACGGCTCGTTAATGCCAGTGTCGTAAACACTGTTCGTATCAAAAGTAAAAGCAGGGTTCATAGCCTGGGTTGTTAGATTAAGGGAAACGTATTTGTAGTCATACGTTGAATCCTTTAATAAAAAAACAAGATTGTTATTTACCCTGTCAACTTCCGTTCGCCCCTGATACATATTACTCGATGATTGGAGCGTGGAAAGCATAAATGTTGTCAGGACATTTGTAGCCGGATTGAATTTGAAAATTCCGTTTTGCCGAATACTAAACCCTGACGCACTTGCCCAGAAATAAAGTGACCCTTCATATTCATAAAAAGCGCCAACTTCAATAATTTTTCTGTCCGCCGCCGTTAACAGCTCAACCTCCGCATTTGTTGTCATGTTGCGGACGTACGACTTTGAGGTATTCCACATATCATAGATGATCCGGTTTCCCCAAATATAATAGTGCTCGCAGTCGTTGATGTAGATCGCAATTTCGTTTGTAGCCTTGTTTACTCTATACAACCGTCCCGCGGAGCGGAAATAGACAAATCCGTTGTGATCGGTGAAACTAACCGGACTATAAAAATCGGCGGTTCCCGAAAGATTGATTCCATCATAAACGTGAATCGAGTCGTCAAGCAGGTTGATGCGCACGAGATAATTCCGCAGCACATTTGTCGACGTGTCAATTTTCCTTGTGAAAGCGAACATGTCGTCTCCGGTGATAAACGCAGGTATCATTCCGCGATCTGTGTATGGTGAATTTAAACCATAACCTTCCGGTCCTTCGATCCATTCCGAAGTTTGTGCAGTTATGTTGTTGGTGATCAGCATTGAAATCAATAGTAGTAATTTCTTCATCTTCATATTTTTGAGGGCGTAAAAGTATGACATATAATGGATCTAGTGAGCATTTAAAATCATAAAGTGTTGATTTTCTGATGCCGCACCCTGCGGGCCGCGCTTTCCGCTATATCTTTTGCGGCTGACGCGCGCAAAAGGATACCGCTTCACCCGAGCGAAGCGAACTGACGAAGTAATCGCTTGCGGGCTGCGCTTCCGGTAGCTATGATGATAAATCAGGCTATTCAACTTCCGGTTAGTCGCGTGAGGGATTGTAACGTAAATCCTTTTTGAGTTTTTCCAAAAACGCAAAAAGATTGCAGTGTAAAGCCCGACCCTTGTGGTCACGCCCAAATCATGCTAAGCATATCCGGCACGCCTGAAATAACAAAACATGAGCTATATTTGCCATGCTTTAAATTTGAAACATGAAAGACCTTTTACAAAAATTCGAAAATAAAAAACCAGAAATTGTATTCCATTGGAAAGACCCTGAAACCGAAGCTGAAGGCTGGACGGTGATCAACTCACTGCGAGGCGGCGCTGCCGGTGGCGGAACAAGAATGAGAAAAGGCCTTGATATGAACGAGGTGTTGTCATTGGCAAAAACAATGGAGGTCAAGTTTTCTGTATCAGGTCCGGCTATTGGCGGTGCAAAAAGTGGTATTTCCTTTGATCCTGCCGATCCGCGAAAGAAAGAAGTGCTTCAACGCTGGTATCGTGCTGTTTCACCACTATTAAAAAGCTATTATGGAACAGGCGGTGATTTAAATGTCGATGAAATTCACGAAGTGATTCCGATGACCGAAGAATGCGGCGTCTGGCATCCACAGGAAGGCGTGTTTAACGGACATTTTCGTCCAACCGAAGCCGATAAAATTAACCGTATCGGGCAGCTTCGCCAAGGTGTTGTGAAAGTTATTGAAAATCCGGCTTTTTCTCCGGATGTCAACAGGAAATATACAATCGCTGATATGATCACAGGTTACGGAGTCGCAGAGGCGGTTTCGCATTTTTACCATATTTACGGTGGAGACATCAGAGGCAAAAAGGCTATTGTCCAAGGATTTGGAAATGTTGGTTCGGCGGCGGCTTTTTATCTGTCTAAACTGGGCGCGAAAATCGTTGGTATCATCGACAGAAATGGCGGATTGATAAATGAAGATGGTTTTACGTTTGCAGAAATACAAAAGCTTTTTCTGAATAAGAACGGAAACACGCTTGTTGCTCAGGATATGATGCCTTTTGCGAAAATCGACAGTAAGATCTGGTCGATCGGTGCACAGATCTTTGCACCGTGTGCTGCCTCACGTTTGGTGACACAGGATCAGGTTGAACAGCTAATTTCAAACGGACTTGAAGTCATCTCATGCGGCGCAAATGTCCCATTCGCAGACAAGGAAATATTCTTTGGACCGATTATGGAGAGCACCGACCGCCAGGTCAGCCTGATCCCGGATTTTATATCAAATTGCGGAATGGCCCGCGTCTTTGCTTATTTTATGGAGAAGAAAGTTCAGATGACAGATGAAGCAATTTTTTATGACACTTCGGAGACGATCAAAGAGGCATTGACACAGGCATACAATAACAGCAGCAGCAAGACAAACATTAGTGCGACTGCATTTGAAATTGCGCTAAAACAGCTGGTATAATTCGGTTTGCATAACAATATTTTCATAATTTCGTTTCAGTAATATATTCCTTTTGCTATGAGTTTCACTACAACAGAAGAACAAAAAAAGGCGGTTGTAATTACAACGGCGCTCTTTGCATTGTTGCTGCTAATACTGATATTTATAAAGTTTGCTACAGCAACAAAAATTCAGGAATTGGCTGGCGGCGGTGGCGGCGGAATTACGATAAACTTTGGCGACAGCGACGTTGGAATGGGTGAAGACTTTAGAAGCGAAGTGCTTCAGGTAAGCAATAGCCCGGCTTCTGCGCCGCAAGCGACTGTTGAAGATATATTGACCAATGATGCTGATGATGCTGTAGCGATCGCACCTACTGCTAAACCTCAAAAGCCTACAGTTGCAAAACCTACTCCGGTTCCTGTTCCGGCGAAACCTACACCATCAAAAAGCACAACCGACGCTTTAAACAGCATTTTAGGTGGCAGCAATAAAGGCGGCGATGGAGATGATGGCGTTGCAGGAAACAAAGGGAAATCTACCGGAGATAAGAATTCTGGCGGCTACTACGGTGATGGCGGAACCGGTGGCGGAACCGGCGGTGGCAACGGAACAGGAAATGGTCCGGGTTCAGGAAGCGGAAACGGTCCGGGTTCTGGTGGTGGAACCGGCGGTGGATATTCACTCGGCAGCAGAAAACCACTGGAAATGCCGAGTCCAAAGTATGTTTGTGATGAAGTTGGGAAAGTCGTAGTTGAAGTCTGGGTTGATCGAAATGGCAAAACCATCAATGCAATAACCGGGATCAAAGGAACTACAAATACAGCAAAATGTCTGGCTGATCAAGCCAAAAGCGCGGCAATGAAAACGCGTTGGTCAGCAGATCAAGGCGCTCCGGAACGTCAGGTTGGGAAGATCGTTTATACTTTCAGCCTAAACTAAATTATTGTTTGTTCGTAGCTATTACAAACTTCAGGTTATTCTTTACTCCTATCTGAAGTACGTCAACCAAATCCTGAACTTGCAAGTTAAAAGGAATACGAACGATTACCGTTTGCTGTTCGGCGTCTGAAATATTTGAAAGTAACAGCGCTTCTATTTCATCAAAAGCTACTTCCTGCTTATCAATAAAATACTTTTTGTCTTCTGTAACAGAAAGGCTGATATGCTGCTTGTTTGTTTTCTCGTTTACCTCCGACTTCGGCAGAGTCATCTTGATCACATTCGGATTTGCCAATGTTGATATGATCAGGAAGAACAACAACAGGAAGAACATGATGTCACTAAGTGAAGAAGTCGCAACTTCTGCGTGAAATCTC
>DASWND010000051.1:0-15911 GCA_036399435.1 Flavobacterium sp. | reverse complement strand
GGATAGGGAGAAAAGTTGTTTGGAAGATGGAAAAGGAGAAGTTGTTAGTTGTTGGTTGTCAGTTGTTGGATTGTTTGTTGGGAGATGAGGATGAAATGTTCGTTGTTCAACATTCAACATTCGACGTTCAACATTGAATTTGCATTTAATGTTGAATAACGAACAAGGAATATTGAATTTTGAAGTTCTCGCATAATACGCTACGCCATGTGAAGTTGTTGGTTGATGGATTGTTGGATTGTCTGTCGTTAAACCGGATCAACCCGTTCGTTGTTCAACATTCAACATTCAATATTCGATATTCCTTGTTTGTTCAGCATTGACTTTGCCTTTAATGTTGAATAACGAACAAGGAATGTTGAATTTTGAAGTGAGCACCCAACATCAAATCTGACAACTGACAACCAGCAACCGACAACTTCTAGCCCTGATTGAAGCGGCATCCTTGTCATGGCGAAATAAAAGTCGTCAAATACGCAATGTCACCACGCAATGACAAGATATAGCGGAAAGCAGGAAACAGCTTCTAAAAAAATCACCTATCCAATTGCAGGTGTGGGATTAAGTTGTATATTTGCAGCCATTTTAATCCAAATAAACATTTGTTATGTATGCAATCGTAGAGATAGCAGGGCAACAATTTAAAGTAAGCAAAGACTTAAAGGTTTACGTTCATCGTTTGGCTGATAAAGAAGGAGATGCAATTTCATTTGCAAAGGTTCTTTTGACAGACGTTAACGGTTCAATCACTTTAGGCGCCCCGGCTATAGAAGGTGCTTCAGTAGAAGCGAAAGTGCTTCAGCACCTAAAAGGAGACAAAGTAATCATCTTCAAAAAGAAAAGAAGAAAAGGTTACAAGAAAAGAAACGGTCACCGTCAGTATTTGACTCAGATCCAAATTTCAGGTATTACATTGCCTGGAGCTAAGAAAGAGAACAAAAAATCTGAAACGGCTGCGCAAACTGAAACTAATTAATTTTAAAAACTAAAACGTCATGGCTCATAAGAAAGGTGTCGGTAGTTCGAAAAATGGTAGAGAATCAGAATCGAAACGTTTAGGTGTTAAGATTTTTGGTGGCCAGGCTGCAATTGCCGGTAATATCATTGTAAGACAAAGAGGTTCTAAACATAATCCGGGAGAAAACGTTTACATCAGTAAAGATCATACTTTACATGCACGCGTTGACGGAGTTGTAAAGTTCCAGAAAAAAGGAGATAATAAATCTTACGTTTCTATACTTCCGTTTGAAGCATAGTCTTAATAAGATATTGAATTAGAACCCGTTTCATTTTGAAGCGGGTTTTTTTTAGCCACAGATTACGCAGATTTTCACAAATTTTTTTGTCATGATGAATATCCGCCTTTTTAAATAAACTACGCGAAACGATGGTACTCTAATAGCGGTCGTGCAAACTTACAATTTAAAAAAGCCGCCTTCATATCTGAGGCGGCTTCTTCTTATTTCACTACAATGGTATCCTTCTTCTTAAAAGTTTCCTTGATATCCTGGCCGGCTTCCTTAAAAGCCTCCTTGGTATTTGCGGCACCTTTTTTAAGTTCAGCTTTTGTTGCTTCCCAGGCTTCCTTAGCTTTGTTGGAAGCTTCCTGAGCAACCTTCTCTGCTTGAGTATCACCTTTCTCCCTGGCAACGATTACATCATTTTCAGCCTTACGATAATCGTCTTCTGCCTTACGCAGTCGAACTAAATCGTAGTCGGTTGTAGTTTTTGTAGTTGTTGTGGTCGTGCCGTCAGAATTGACTGTTGTCGTTTCCTCTGTAACGGTTTCTTTCTTGCATGAACCAAGTGCGAGACCGGCGTAAACTGCTAAAGCTAATGTCAGATTTTTCATTGTTGATCGATTTTAAGCGAATTATTTACTCAGCTTTAGCGTCTTCAAGAGCTTCGTTATAAGCTTCTTTTGTGTCTTGTCCGGCTTCTTTTACTCCGGCTTTAGTTGCATCCCAGGCAGATTTTGCTTTGTCAGATGCTTCCTGAGCAACTCTCTCCGCTTCTTTGTCGCCTTTTGCACGTGCTGCTTCAAGATCGCGTTGCGCTTCGTTGTAAGCTGCTTCTGCGCCGCTGCCATCGACTTCAAGATCTGTGTCGGTTTCAGTTTCAGTTGTCATGGTGCCATCGGCATTCATTTCTGTTTCTGTCTCCGTTTCTGTTTCTTTTTTACATGCAGTGGTCAGCATTAAGCCGCATAATGCCATTGATAAAATGATCTTTTTCATAGTTGTTGGATTTTAAGTTGTACACTAAGATACAAATTTTTGCGCATAAAAAAACCGCCTCAGGATGAGACGGTCAGTTTAACTTTTTTTGAAAATTAGTATCTGTAGTATTCCGGCTTATACGGCCCTTTCACATCAACACCAATATAATCAGCCTGGTCTTTCCTCAAAACCTCAAGCTCAACGCCAAGTTTTTCAAGGTGCAAGGCCGCTACTTTTTCGTCAAGGTGTTTTGGAAGCATATAAACTTCATTCTCATATTTATCAGAATTGTTCCAAAGTTCGATCTGAGCAAGCGTCTGGTTTGTAAATGAATTACTCATCACAAAGCTCGGGTGGCCTGTTGCACAACCAAGATTCACAAGACGCCCTTCAGCAAGGATAAGGATATCTTTTCCTGCAATCGTATATTTATCAACCTGTGGTTTGATCTCGATTTTTGAAGAACCGTGGTGCTTGTTCAGCCACGCCATATCGATCTCATTATCAAAGTGACCAATGTTACAAACAACAGTCTTGTCTTTCATTTTTTCGAAGTGGCTTCCCACAACGATGTCTTTGTTTCCGGTAGTTGTGATGATAATATCAGCAGTCGCGATAACAGTATCAAGCCTTTTCACTTCATAACCGTCCATTGCTGCCTGAAGCGCACAAATTGGGTCGATTTCAGTTACCGTTACAATTGATCCCGCGCCACGGAAAGAAGCCGCAGTTCCTTTTCCAACGTCACCGTATCCACATACAATTACTCTTTTTCCTGCAAGCATCAAGTCAGTAGCACGACGGATCGCATCAACAGCCGATTCTTTGCAGCCATATTTATTGTCGAATTTCGATTTGGTAACCGAGTCATTCACGTTAATTGCAGGCATCGGAAGCGTTCCGTTCTTTACTCTTTCGTAAAGTCTGTGAACACCTGTTGTAGTTTCTTCCGAAAGACCTTTTATACCTGAAACCAGTTCAGGATAACGGTCGATAACCATATTAGTTAAATCACCACCATCGTCAAGGATCATGTTCAGCGGCTGTCTGTCTTCACCAAAGAACAATGTCTGCTCGATACACCAGTCAAAATCCTCTTCATTAAGGCCTTTCCACGCGTAAACCTGGATTCCAGCAGCAGCAATCGCAGCAGCAGCCTGGTCTTGTGTAGAAAATATGTTGCATGAACTCCACGTTACTTCAGCACCAAGAGCGATCAAAGTCTCAATTAAAACCGCAGTCTGAATCGTCATGTGAAGGCATCCTGCGATACGAGCACCTTTCAACGGCTGCTGATCCTTATATTCCTTACGAAGCGCCATCAATCCCGGCATTTCTGCTTCGGCAAGCTCAATCTCTTTTCGTCCCCATTCTGCAAGGGAAATATCTTTCACTTTGTAAGCCACATAAGGCATCGTCGTTGTACTCATTATAGTATATTTGTATTTTCCGCAAATTTACGCATTACTTTTTATTTAAAATAATGATGCGATATATTTATGAAATGTTTGTGGATTGTAATCTTTTGTATTTGAAGCTGTTCCTGCTGTCCGCTATATCTTTTTTTACAACCCTTTCAAGGTTCAAACCCTGAAAGGGTTAATAAAAAAAGGATGCCGCTGCCATCAGGGCTAAAAAGCCACCCGAACCAAAATGCCTTTAGAACGTATCATCCACCATAACGCATCGACAACCATCTACATCTGGAAGATCGAAGAAGACTTTGACGATCTCTTCGACACTGTAGTTCTCAACGACATCAACATGGTACGGATGTTCGCGATGAAAGCAAAACAGCATCAACTCGGCTTTATGAGCGTGCGCCGGCTATTGCAGGAAGCTGGCTATAATGATCATGACCTGCATTATGGAAAAGATGGAAAGCCACATCTTAAGGATGGAAAGCATATTTCAATCTCGCATTCGCATTTATACTCCGCAATTGTCGTTAGCGATAAGCCATTCGGCATCGACATCGAGCTTCAACGCGAAAAGATTATTGTCATCGCCGATAAATTTTGTGAATACGAACTACAATATCTTGATGCAGCGAATGAATCCGATTATATCCGGCGCCTCACAATAATCTGGGGCATAAAAGAATCTATCTTCAAGATTCAAAACGAAATCGGAATCAGCTATAAAGACCATATTAAAGTAACCGAATTTAAGCTTGAAGACAAACAAGCCCGCGCATGGCTGCACTTTAACGACCTATTAATCGATTTTATCATTGACTTTGAAGAAATCGACAACTACTCGTTGGTCTTAGCATCCGAAAATGTATAAGGTAAAGATGAAAAACTTATACCAGGATATTCTGAAAGCAAAAGCCACAGGCACAAAGCTTTTGGCGATCCTTCTGGATCCGGATAAGATTCAGCCTGCAACCTTGCCATACACAATTCAAAAAATCAATCAATCGCCTGCTACGCACATTTTCATCGGCGGAAGCCTGGTTTTGGAAGATGTCATTCACGAGCAGATCCGGATCATAAAACAGCATTCAAACTTACCTGTAATCATATTTCCGGGCCATCCATCGCAAATTTCACCCGAAGCAGACGGAATACTATTTCTCTCATTAATTTCCGGCAGAAATCCCGACTATCTGATTGGGCATCACGTGGAAGCTGCACCAATTTTACGCAATACTGATCTCGAAATACTTCCAACAGCCTATATTTTAATCGATGGCGGCAAACAGACAGCAGTCGAAATGGTGAGTGAAACCGCTTCACTGCCTATTTCCGGTATTGACAAAATACTTCACACAGCGCAAGCAGGCGAAATGCTTGGAATGTCATTGATATATCTTGAAGCCGGAAGCGGAGCTGATAAAGCAGTTCCATTAGAGGTCATTTCAACTGTATCTTCGGGAACTTCAATTCCGCTAATTTGTGGCGGCGGAATAACAAGCCATCAACAAATAACCAACGCATATGAAGCAGGTGCAGATATGGTCGTTATCGGAACAGCCTTCGAAAACAACAACTCATTCTTTGAGCAATGATGGAGTTTTTTGTAGACGCTTATAAAGACACGCCAACGTTCGTCATCGTTCTTGAGGCGATCGCATTCTTTTTCGGTATCATCAGCGTCTATTTTGCTAAACAGGACAATATTTTAGTTTATCCAACCGGCCTGATTTCCACCATTATTACTGTTTATTTATTTTATCGCGCAGGTTATCTTGGAGATGCTGCTGTCAACATTTATTTTTCAATTATGAGCATCTATGGGTGGTATATGTGGACACGAATGGATGGGAACGATAACGCTGTTGCAGTCTCGCGTACGAATAATAAGGAAAAATTAACAGGAATAGCAATTTTCATATTTACGATTTTTGTAATTTACATTATCTATAAAGTCTGCGGATACAAGATCAAAGTCGAAAACTATTTCGACATCTTCACATCCGGAATCTTCTTTACCGCAATGTATTTCATGGCACTGAAAAAGATCGAAAACTGGATTTTATGGATCATCGGTGACATAATTTCGATTTGGCTTTGCGCTCGCCGCAACCTCGGAATTCTGTCACTTCAATACCTAATCTTTACAATACTTGCCATCATGGCGTATATGCAATGGAGAAAAACACTAAAAGAACAGAAACAATCGCCGACACTGAGCCGACAATAGAACTCGTTACCTCGGAAGGAGATTTCACCGAAAAAGACCATCTGCAGATCAAAGAACACGGAATTCCACTTGAAAAGATCGGCCGGCAGCTTGACATATTTTCAAACGGAATTGCAAAATCAGTTTTAGATCGACCGGCAACAGCAGGTGATGGAATTCTTCGGCTGACTTACTCCCAATTTGAAGAATTTGCTTCTCACTTTGATCGTAAAAAACAATCTTTAAAACTCCAAAAGTTTGTACCGGCTTCGGGTGCTGCAAGCAGGATGTTCAAGTTCCTGAGCGAGTTCCTTGCTGAATACGATCCTGAGATTGAAAGCATCAATGCTTACGTCAACAGAAAGAATGCCCATGAACTTCAAACTTTCTTAGCAGGAAAGGAAAAGTTCCCATTCTATGAAATCGTTCATAATATCATTCTTGCAAAACATCCCGATTTTACAAATTGGGAGCGTTCAAAACGAAGCTACTATTTTATAAAAGTGCTTCTTGATTCCGAGTATTTGGACTTTGCAAACAAACCTAAAGGGATTTTGCCATTCCATAAATATCAGGCGCACATTGCGACTCCGGTTGAGGAACATCTTACTGAGGCGATCCGCTACAGCTGCGGCTCAGACGGAAAAGTCAACCTGCATTTCACCGTTTCAGAAAGCCACCGAAACCATTTTGAGGAAATTGTTGAAGAATCGCGTCAAAAGATAGAAGACGAAGCCAGCGGAACACTCAATGTCACTTTTAGTTATCAGGACACAGCAACCGATACCATTGCCGTCGCGCCCGACAACAAGCCATTCCGCGACAGCGAAGGCAAACTAGTTTTTAGGCCGGGCGGACACGGGGCGCTGATAGAAAATCTTGGAAAACTTGAAGCTGATGTAGTCTTTATCAAAAACATAGACAATGTCATTCAGGATCATGTAGACACAATTGCATTTTATAAAAAAGCTTTGGGCGGAATCCTGATCCAAACGCAAAGCGGGATTTTCGAATGCCTTCAAAAGCTTGATTCAGATATAGACGATTCGGCCCTCGCTGAAATTGCAGCTTTTATCACAGGAAAATTAAATGTTGAAGTGACTGAAGATTTTCAAAAGTTCACACACGACCACAAGATCACATATCTCAAAAAACTGTTAAACAGGCCAATTCGCGTGTGCGGAATGGTGAAAAATGAAGGTGAACCCGGCGGCGGCCCGTTTTGGGTTTCCGATGCCAAAGGAAATCTGTCGCTGCAAATCGTGGAGTCGTCGCAAATCGATCTTCAAAATGAACGGCAGGCGAAGATCTTGTCGAGATCAACTCATTTTAACCCCGTTGATCTTGTCTGCGGAATTAAAAACTACAAAGGCGAAAAATTCCACCTGACTGACTATATCGATCACGCAAGCGGATTCATTGTCGAAAAAACTAAAAATGGAAAACCTCTCAAAGGCTACGAACTTCCTGGATTATGGAACGGCGCAATGGCAAAATGGATCACACTTTTTGTCGAAGTTCCGCTTATCACTTTTAATCCCGTGAAAACGGTAAACGATTTACTTAAACCTGCTCACCAGCCGCAATAGTGGATACTGAAAAAGCAATTTCTGAACTCGGTTTCAAAGCAGTACGAAGCAGCGGCGCCGGCGGTCAGAACGTCAACAAGGTTTCCTCCAAGGTTATATTGTCTTTTGATATTGCCAATTCCGCTGCTCTGTCTGACGAAGAGAAAGCACTGCTTCTAGAAAAACTTCATGCGCGGCTAAATTCAGATGGCATTCTGGTTCTCAACTGCGACGAAGACCGAAGCCAATTGCGTAACAAAGACATTGTTACAAAAAGGTTCATGGACATTATTGCAAAAGGATTAGTAGTGCCAAAAGCTCGTAAAGCCACTAAAGTGCCGAAATCAGTTATCAGAAAGCGGCTCAAAGACAAAAAAAATCTTTCAGATGTCAAGCAGTCCCGCAGAAAACCCGACATCAACAATTTGTAAAAATCTTCTTGCCTCGTTAAATACTTTTGTTCTACTTTTGTGCTGTCTCAAAGGGGTGCTCGTACGGGCTGAGATTATACCCATAGAACCTGGGCAGGTAATGCTGCCAAGGAATAGCGTGATAAACTTGCTGAACGGCAGTTTTGATGCAACAACTAATATATAACAAAGAATAATTGCCCCTTTTATTCGTAAACTTTTTTTACGAATGAAGCTTTTATTTGAATTTTTTTTTGGGCGTGACCACAAGGGTCAGGCCTTACGTTCCAATCTTTTTTGTTTTGTAAACCTACATCGAGTCGAACGGCTTTTTGCAAAACAAAAAAGGATTTACACTTCAGTCCTTCACGCGGGCATCACAACTTGCCTCATGTTTGCCGTTTCAACATCAACAGCGCAACAAACCGTCACCGACAGCACGAAAACCACAGTTCCTCTTGATGAAGTCATCATTTCCGCAATTCGTGCCGACGAGCAGACTCCGGTGACTTTCACCAATCTTTCAAAAGCAGAAATTGCAAAGCGAAATCTTGGCCAGGACATCCCGATCCTGATGAACTTCATGCCATCCGTTGTGACAACTTCAGATGCAGGCGCGGGAGTCGGTTACACCGGAATCCGCGTCCGCGGCAGCGATGCAACACGCGTCAACGTTACAATCAATGGAATTCCATATAACGATCCGGAATCGCAGGGAACATTCTGGGTCAACATGCCCGATTTTGCATCATCAGTAGAAAGCCTTCAGCTGCAGCGTGGTGTTGGAACATCAACCAATGGAAGTGGTGCTTTCGGCGCAAGCCTCAATTTACTGACTGCATCATATTCACCAATTGCAAAAGCAGAAATTTCAAATTCGCTCGGAAGTTTCAACACCCGAAAACACACCGTTAACTTCAGCACCGGATTGCTGAACGAGAAATTTGAACTGGCCGGAAGATTGTCAAATATTACATCCGACGGCTACATCGACCGCGCATTCTCTGATCTGAAATCATACTTTTTACAAGGAACTTACGTCGGAAAATCAACATTGATAAAAGCACTTGTTTTTGGCGGAACCGAACGTACATATCAATCCTGGAACGGACTCGAAGATCCCGAAAAACTCAAAAATGATCGCACATACAACACGGCCGGCGAATACACCGACAACAGCGGCAACATCGCATTCTACGACAATGAAACCGACAATTATCAGCAGGACCATTATCAACTGCATTGGAGCGAAAAAATAACCGCAAACTGGAACACCAACCTCGCACTGCACTACACCAAAGGACGCGGCTTTTACGAAAATTACAAAGTAGACGAAGATCTGGCAGATTACAACCTTCAGCCGCAAGTCATCAACGGCGAAGAAGTGGCTTCAAGTGATATAATCCGCCAAAAATGGCTCGACAATGACTTTTATGGAACTACCTTTTCAGCAAACTACAAAACGAGTGCTTTTAACTTCATCCTCGGCGGCGGCTGGAACAAGTACGATGGAAGCCACTTTGGCAATGTGCTTTACGCGCGCAGCATTGTGCTGCCTGTTCATAATTATGAATATTACAACGACTCTTCAACAAAAACTGATTTTAATGTCTTTGCCAAAGCCAATATCGATCTGAGTGAAAAGCTGAGCTTATTTGGAGACCTTCAGTATCGAGCGGTTACTTACCGCGCCGACGGTGATGAAACAGGCATCATCGATGATGATTTTGGATTCTTCAACCCGAAAGCCGGTATAACTTTTAATGCTTCGTCAAAAAGTAACTTTTACCTTTCTTATGCCCGCGCAAACCGCGAACCAAACCGGACGGATTATTCAACAGGTAATCCTGCACCTGAATCAATGGACGATTTTGAGCTTGGCTGGAGATATTCTGCATCACGGACACGTTTAAACATCAACGGCTACTATATGAAATATCAAAACCAGCTGATCCTTACCGGAGCGCTGGATGATGTTGGAAACCCGATCCGTGAGAACAGCGGAAACAGTTTTCGTGCTGGAATCGAAATTGATGCTTCTGTAAACATAGGCAGTAAATTCATCGTTAGGCCAAATCTGACAGTGAGCGCGAATAAAAACGAGGATTTTGTCTTTCAACGAGATGGCGTTCTTCAAAACCTTGGTCAGACGAATATAGCTTTTTCACCCAATGTCGTTTTTGGAAATATACTGACCTACATGCCAGTTAAAAACCTGCAGATTTCGCTAATGAGCAAGTTTGTTGGCGACCAATACATGGCGAACATCGATTCGGATGCTTCCAAGCTTGATGCGTATGGTGTTAGTGATTTGAATATTTATTACGAAATCAAACCACAAAAGGTGTTTAAGGCGATTGTTTTTTCAGCCTTGATCAACAATATCTTTGACTACGAATATGAGTCAAACGGATACTTTTATACCTACGATGACAACTGGACGGATCCAGCTTCAATCACTACAATAGAAGGCGCAGGCTATTATCCGCAGGCCGGCACCAATTTTTTATTGGGAATGACGCTGTTGTTTTAGTTCGACACCCTGATAACTGTGCCGTTGACTTCAACTCTGTACGCCTTCAACGGATATTCCTGATTGGGAGCAAGGCCAGTAAACAAGCTATATTCGGCATCATCACACGCACAGACAGCATTGATGCCGTCTATAGACATTGTTGAACATGATGAAATCTGCTGGTTTGGGCATGCCGCATCGAACGCGTTATATCCACTGCCTGTATTGAAAATGATAATCCCAAGCGCACCTTCGCCGGGATAATAAATCGCATTGCTAGGAAACTGCAGCTGACTATATGAGGGCAGATTTGTGTTGATCGCTATATCGAATCCGTAATTCGGAATGTACGGGTTTCTGTTGTTGAAATTCTCTTTGTCACAGCCTAGAAAGAAAGTGGCCATTACAAGCACAAGCAATAATTTTTTCATATCATAAATATCTTAAACAAAAATAATTTAATTAACTTTGAATCGGATATGAATATTGTTTTAGTTTAAAATTTAAGTACCAATATATCTACGAAAGCGAAATCCCGTCGAAATGGGATTTTTTCTATTTATATCATCGATGAAAGCCAGCCTCTTAAGGCAACATGTCGCTGATCGCAATGATATAAGAACATCAAAAATTATTAGTTATGAGCACAGTATCTTATTACACGGCAGAAGGATTAAGGAAATTAAGGGAAGAATTAGATCAACTGAAACATATAGAACGCCCTAAAGCTTCGCAGGCAATTGCGGAAGCACGCGACAAAGGAGATCTTTCAGAAAATGCAGAATATGATGCGGCGAAAGAAGCGCAAGGACTGTTGGAAATGCGCATTGCAAAGCTTGAGGAAGTCCACGCGAATGCACGGCTCATTGATGAATCACAGCTTGACGTTTCAAAAGTACTTGTGTTATCAAATGTAAAAATCAAAAATCAAGCGAACAAGCAGGAAATGACTTACACACTTGTTGCTGAAAGTGAAGCCGACCTGAAAACAGGGAAAATCTCCGTAACGTCACCCATAGGAAAGGGTCTTCTTGGTAAATCTGTAGGCGAAGTAGCAGAAATAATTGTTCCGAACGGTGTCTTACAATTTGAGATTTTGGAAATCACAAGAGACTGATGCCAACATTATTTACTAAGATAATTAACGGTGAAATTCCGGCTTACAAAGTCGCAGAAAACGAAAACTTTCTTGCTTTTCTTGACATTAATCCTAATGCATTAGGTCATACATTGTGTATTCCCAAGGTTGAAACCGATAAATTGTTCGAACTCTCCGAATATGATTATCTGGGATTGATGGCTTTTGCAAGAAAAGTGGCAATAGGCCTGGAAAAGGCTGTGCCTTGCAAACGTATCGGTGTTGCTGTCATCGGACTTGAAGTACCTCATGTACATGTACACCTGATTCCACTGCAGGAAATGGATGATATGCGATTCCAGAGAAAAGTTTCATTAGATAAAGAGACCTTCGAAACCACTGCGTTTGCAATCCGCTCCGAGGTCAATATCTAAGTTTGTTTGTTGTTGCAGAATTTACTATTGCAGATGGAACAGTTGTCGAAAAATATACCACTGAAGGAATGTAAACATTAGTAAAAGTATAGGAAAGGGAGGCGCTTGTCTCCCTTTTTTTATGCCGTTTTTTGCTGTTTCTTAAACGATATCTGCATGGTTGTGCCTTTGCCAATTTCTGATTGGAGAACCTTTATTTTACCCTTATGATATTCTTCAACTATGCGCTTGGTCAGCGACAGGCCTAAGCCCCAGCCGCGTTTTTTAGTTGTAAATCCGGGTTCAAAAATCCGTTTGAACTGCGTCTTCGGAATTCCTTTGCCGGAATCTGTAACAAGGATTCGAACTATTTTTGCGTCTTCTTCAATTTTAACCGACAATTTCCCACGGCCTTTCATGGCATCAACGGCATTTTTTACCATGTTTTCGATTGTCCAGCTGTGAAGTGCGGGATTAATTGGGATAATGACTATTCTGTCAGTAGCCTGAAAATTAAATACAACCTGCTTTGAAAAGCGTGACATCAGGTATTCGAAGGTTGCTTTTGTTTCTGCGACAATATCGCAATTCTCTAGAACAGGCTCAGAGCCGATCTTTGAAAACCGGTCTGTAATTGTTTGAAGCCGCACGATATCTTTCTCAACTTCGGATACTGTTGTTTCGTCGACATTGTCGGCTTTCATTATTTCGAGCCAGCCAATCAAGGAGGAAAGCGGAGTTCCGATCTGATGCGCAGTTTCCTTTGCCATTCCGGCCCACAGCTTGTTCTCGGTGGCCATTTTGGTGCTTCGATAGAAGTTGTATACAACGCCACCAAAAAGAACTATAATAAGGACCAGAGCAATTGGATAATATTTCAGTTTGTTAAGCAGGTGCGAATCGCCGTAATACAAATAGCGAAATTTTCCCGGAACATATTCGATGATGATCGGATTGTTTTCTTTTTTGAGTTTTCGGAGGACTTTGTTGGCAGCCGTTGAATCTGCTAAAATATTTTCATCAAGGTTGGTGATGCTGATGATACTGTCTTCTTCGGCTGTTAAGATGATCGGAATAGTGCTGTTATGGCTGAAGATCTTTAGCGGAAGCTCCATGTCGGTATTTTCGTCTGCGTTGATTAGGGATTTCTGTGCTTCCGCCCAAACTTCCATCTTGATACGTTCGTCGTTCTTGAAAATCTGGAAAAATATGTAGGTGTTCCAAAGGATGAGAACCACAATTATAAAAGAAGCTGCAATGATGATCCAACGGGTGACGTTTCTCTTCTCGGAAAAATCCATTCAGTAGTATTTGAGGTTAAATATAACGAAAATATGATGGATGTGTTGCAGGCTGCGTTAAGGATGGCAGCGTAAACCCCGGAATGCAGCGCAGCGGAATGAGGAGTTGCAGCGAACAGCCTGGCCCGCGCGTCGGGTTTGAGAAAGGCAGGGGCAACGCCAAAAAAATTTGTGTATTTGTGGCTACACCAATTCGATTGGTTATTTTTGCCTTCAACAAATTTTATATGCTAAGTCTAGAAACGAAAGATCTTTCTCCGCTCAAACTTCAGGGCTATTTGCAAAGTGCAGTCGGGCCTCGTCCCATTGCGTTTGCGAGTACTGTAGATGCTAACGGCAATCCGAATCTTTCTCCTTTCAGCTTTTTTAATGTGTTTAGTTCAAATCCGCCTATTCTGGTGTTTTCTCCAGCGCGGCGAGTGCGTGACAACACAGTTAAACATACATTACTTAATGTTCAGGCGACGCGCGAGGTTGTGATAAATGTGGTGAATTATGATCTTGTGCAGCAGGCATCGCTTTCGAGCACTGAATATCCTGATGGTGTTAACGAATTTTTGAAAGCGGGCTTAACAATGGTGCCTTCGGATCTTGTTGAGCCGTATCGTGTGGCAGAATCACCGGTGCAATTCGAGTGCAAGGTTAATGAAATTGTAGCACTCGGAGAACAAGGCGGCGCTGGAAACCTGATCGTATGTGAAGTTGTCAAAATCCACATTAATGAAGAAATTCTGGATGAAAGAGGAAATATAGACCAACATAAGATCGATCTTGTTTCCAGGCTTGGCGGAAATTGGTATTCACGTTCTAACATGGGTTTGTTCGAAGTGCAGAAGCCATTGACAACAATGGGCATCGGAGTTGATAATATTCCGGATTTCGTGAAGGAAAGCAACGTTTTCACAGGAAATGATTTAGGCTTTTTAGGAAACATAGAATCGTTGCCAACCACAGACGAAATTGATATATTTGTGAAAGACAATTTTGCGGTCAAAGCCGTTCTCAGTGCCGACGATGTTGAAAAACAGCATCTGAAAGCGAAAGAATATATTGAGGCGAACGATGTTCTTTCAGCGTGGAAAGTCTTATTAGCCAAACAGATTAATAATAATTAAAACAAAAGAGATGGAAGTTACAGGAAGAGTTAAAGTAATCAATCCGGAGCAGCAGGTAAGCGGCAGCTTCAAGAAAAGAGAATTGGTAGTAACCACTGATGAGCAGTATCCGCAGCACATCATGATCGAATTTACGCAGGATAAATGCGACTTGCTTAATAATTACAAGGCTGGAGATCAGGTGAAAGTATCGATAAATATACGTGGCCGCGAATGGGTCAACCCACAAGGGGAAACGAAGTATTTTAATAGTATTCAGGGCTGGAGAATCGAAAAGCCACAGGCTGAAGCTCCGGCATATAATCAGGCGCCGGCGCAGGCTACGCCATTTCCACCGGCACAGAATTTTAACGAAGAAGAGCACGACGATCTTCCTTTTTAGATTTCAATTTATACAACCCGGAACTTCTCCGGGTTTTTAATTTATTTTTAGCCCACGACCCGAGCGACAGCGAACTGGCGTAGCAATTCACGAACGTTTTTTTTGCCACGAATGCACGAATGTTTTTTTAGCCACAGATTACTTCGTCTGTTCGCTTTGCTCGGGTCACAGATTTTTTATTTTAATAGGTCTTAGGTGCGCCCTTATTTTTAAATATTTTACAAAATTTTGTATTGTTGTAGCACACTGCTTTGAATTTGAGCAATTTGTTAATTTATTTCGAATCAATTCTGTGAAAATCTGTGTAATCTGTGGCCACTTTTATACTTCTTAAGATATAATTCCAACAGTAATGCATAGGCTTACAGATGATCTCTACTTTCCACCGGCTGAAAAAGCAGGGAAGAACGGAATTGTGGCTTATGGTGGTGATTTGTCTCCACAGAGATTGATGCTGGCTTATCAAAATGGTATTTTTCCGTGGTTCAACGATGACGAGCCGATACTTTGGTGGTCGCCGCCGCAGCGGATGGTGCTCTTCTTTTCCGAACTGCAGATTTCCAAGAGCATGCGGAAAGTCTTAAAAAGCGGCATCTTCACTGTTACCTTTAATCAGAATTTCACCGATGTGATCAGCAACTGCGCTGCCATTCCGCGCAACGGAGAAACAGGTACGTGGATAACGAATGACATGCAGCAAGCATATATTGAACTGCATAAACTGGGAGTTGCGAAATCAGTAGAAGTCTGGCGTGAAGGTGAGTTAGTTGGCGGATTATACGGCATCGACCTGGGGAACATCTTCTGCGGCGAAAGCATGTTTTCAAAAGAGTCTAACGCTTCAAAAGTCGCTTTTATAGCGCTTGCCGAACATCTTCAGGCAAATAATTACAAACTTCTCGACTGCCAGATTTACAATGATCATCTCGCTTCACTTGGAGCTCGTGAAATTCCACGTGGTGAATTTTTGAATATAATAAAAAGTACTTAAACTTCAGTTCGCCGCCGCCAGCAATCTGCAACGTGGTCATTTACCATTCCGGTTGCCTGCATGTGCGCATAAATAACAGTCGATCCCACGAATTTGAAGCCGCGCTTCTTTAACTCTTTGCTGATCAGATCAGACAGCGGAGTTGTGGCAGGAATGTCTTTAAGGGTTTGGGGATGATTTATGATTGGTTTTCCGCCGGTGAAGCTCCAGATATATTTTGAAAAACTTTCAAATTCCTGCTGGACTTCCATAAACGCAACAGCGTTAGAAACAGCCGCTTTTATTTTTGCGC
>DASWND010000050.1:0-13102 GCA_036399435.1 Flavobacterium sp. | reverse complement strand
AAAAATATAGTAGCCACTGATGCACAGATTTTTGTATAGTATTTTAAAAATAATCTGTGAATCTGTGGCTATTTTTTTATTGTAGCACACCACATAGCCACTGATTAAGGAATTTAGGTAAATCCATAAAAATAATCTGTGAATCTGTGGCTATTTTTCATTAAAGAACGCCGCCAATAATTCATATATTTTTATTGGACGCTTGGCTTCAGCTATTCTTTAATCAACTTCTCGGTTTTAATTCCGGCTGTTGTTTCAATTTTTAATAAATAAATTCCCCTGCTTCGGCTGCTGATATCCATTGAGAAATCCGCGGATTCAACATTGTGGCTGTCCAGCAATCGTCCCTGCAAATCATATAGACCAACAGTCTTTATGAATTTATCTGATGTAATTGTCACCCTATTTTTTGCCGGATTCGGATAAATCGCGACCGTAGAAGCATCAAATTGGCTGACTCCAAGCGCAGCGACCGTTGTAATTGCTTCGTTGGTAATGATAGGGAAATTGAAATCAAAATAGATATCCGCAGACTGCGCAACTGAATCGCCGAGATCAAGTCCGTTTGTTGTTCTGATCCTGTATGCGATATAACCATGGCTTCCCGGCTCATCGTCTTCTTCAGCAGGAAGATTGATACCTTCAAAAATAAACTCAAGCATGTTTCCTGTCAGCCTTGTTATTTGTGGATGGGATGTGCCGATAAGCTCAAAGGTCGACAGATCAAAGTTCGGGTCACTGATGATGTTTTTCACGACAACATTCTCCGCATAAAAGTTACCGCTATTTTGAAAACGGATCAGGTAGTGAAGGTATTCGCCAACCTGCTCAATGCCTATTGTTGTACCTTCCTGACACGTAATGTCATTAGGGTCATACGAACCCACAACAAGCTGCTTTAGTTCGAAATCGTTATCAAGAGGCGTCTCATCGCCTTCGACAGGGAATACAGTAGCCGTAAAATCAAGCTGGTCACCAATATTCACAGGAGGTGTCTCTGTTGGCTCGTTGATGATCATCGTCACTTCAATGCTTCTGCTTTCAAGCGGCAGCAGGTCTGTGAATGTCCAGTCGAGTGTTCCCACACCTTGAGTCGTTATAGCCGGAAGCGATTCGTCAAAATCCATCAGGTTGTCATTAAACTCCAGGTTGACGGTCCCCGACATCGCTACAGTACCTTTATTTTTATAGTTCAGCATATAAACCGCAGGAAATCCGGGGCGGGCTGGCACGGTCGCAACCATTGTTATTTCCAGATCCGGATGGACTCCTGATGAGGTCAGGCAAAAGTCCTGAGTTGTTATATTGTAAAGAAGATCTGCAAAGGTGACGTCCGAAGATACTGGGGCAAATGCAAAGTAAGGGCTTGGCGATACAGGTTCAACTGTAAATGTGCCTGTGGATGTATAGAATTTGTAATTGCCGGCTTCATCTGTAAATACAGATCCTTCAACACCGGCGTCATCTGTTATATTAACGCGCATATTTGTCATGGCCGGGTCGGTTACAGCACATCCATTGTTTTCAACATCGTTTCTGATGGTTCCTGTAATGGTGTTATACCTTCCGCCGGGTACAAAAGTACAGTAGGACGATACATTAACTAATGGAAATCCAAATGCAACAAAATTACTGGCATAATACGCAACGTCTTCGGTATCTGTGCAAACGTATCGAAGATTCGGAGCATCACCGAACCACCATAAATTTATTTCAGATTCAGCGCCATTCTTTAAATTAATGTACTCCAGCAGCGGGTTAAAAACTGAAATTTCAAATATCGATGGATTCTGGCTGAAATCTAGCTGCGTGATCGGATTCATCGTGCAATCAACCGTAGTAAGAATTTCATTATTTGAAAAATCAATTGCAGTAATGAGGTTGTTCATGCAGTTAAGGTCGACCAGGTTTGCAAGATCAGATAAATCTAATTGCGTTAATTGATTATTCTGACACCGCAGTTCCTGAATGTCAGCATCGGTGAGATTTATACTGGTCAGCAGATTATCTCCGCAACCGACCCAAAGAATGGTTTTACTGGATAAGTCCAGCGTCGTTAGCTGATTTTCAACCAAGCTTAACGTTTGAAGGTTATTGACATTACCTAAATTAATTGATGTGAGTTCATTATAATCGACGTTGAGGCCATCGAGGTTCACCAATCCCGTCACATCAATTGTCGTGAGATTATTGCCAGACACGTTCAAAAATGTGAGGTTTGTAAATGCTTGTATACCCGTTAAGTCGGATATGTTAGCGGAGGTGGCAAATAATTGCGTGATGGTTAGTGCTTCCGAAGCCTGGATTTCATCGTCACCGTTAATATCAATTACCGGGACGTGATTCAGGAGTTCATTTTTAAAATTCGCATCCGGAATGTTGACGATTTGCGCATTGGATGCATAAGACAGAAGTGCAAATATGACAAGTAGGTAGTATTTCTTCATGAGTTTTAATTTTAATCTCTATTAAAGTTAATAAATTTTCCATGTCGTAATAATGTAAAATAATAGTCAGAGTATTTATTTTAAAAATTTACGGATAACTCCATGCTTGATCTTCAACCTATTATTAAAATATCCATCACAAAAATCGTTATAAGATTTTATAATTACCCTACCTTGCGAAACTTTTGCAGTATTCGCTGCGGCCTGTGTTTTATTAAGAGCCTGGTATTAAAAAACTATATCCCAAACCATATGAGAGCTAAAACTTTTCAAAAGATAACTCTGACGATTTTATTGCTGATATCCATTAATTTATGCGCGCAGGATGGTGTGTTAGACCAAACCTTTGGCAATAACGGAATTGCATCAACAGATATAGACAACTTATACGATGTATGCAGTGATATGAAAATTCAGCCCGACGGCAAGATAATCGTGGTTGGACACACATCATCCGGAAGCACTGCCAATAAAGAGTCCATTATTATTCGCTATAATGCTGATGGCAGCCTCGATACTACTTTTGGCACAGACGGAATTATAATCGCGGCTTTTTCAACGCAATATGACACTCTGAATGCAGTCGAAGTGCAAGCTGATGGGAGCATTGTCGTCGGAGGATATACTCAGAATGATTTTCTACTGGCGCGTTTTACTCCAAATGGACAACTCGATTCTACATTTGGAACTAATGGCGTGGTGCTGACCAACTATTATATGTCTATTGTAAGCAGTTCCGAAGATGGCATCAATTGTATCGCACTTCAGGATGACGGGAAAATTCTTGTCGGCGGCTTTGCAAACTATTTCAGCAGTTCACCTTATGCAATCGCAAGATATAATACGGATGGAACTTTAGACAACACCTTTGGAACAGATGGGAAAACCTTACTAAATCACAATTTTAATTTGTCTAGTGGCGAAAAGGAAATCTTTGATATTATTATTACTACGGAAGGCCAATTCTACGCTGTCGGAAAAGCAGAACAAAGTCATAATTCGGCCTATTTCGACCAGATGATTGCGAAGTTTAACAGCGATGGAAGCCTTGATACCAGTTTTACCGTGAATGGTGTCCGCCACTTTTCATTAAATTTCGACAGCTTGTTCAAAGAAATTAAGTTCCAGAATGATGGTAAAATGGTCATCGTCGGCAACAGAGGTGTTGCAATGACGATAGTGAGGCTGACAGAAAACGGCGTTCTGGACACAACTTTTAATGAAGATGGCCGGCACACACCAGCTTTCCCAACATTGGGCGGCGTTGCAGGCTTTGCTGAGTCGGTGTCGATTCAGCCTGACGGCAACATTTTGATGTCAGGAACCGTAAACGGAACCGGCGGTGAACCTACGTCAGTGGTTGTCCGATATCTGCCGAATGGGGAATTTGATCCGACCTTTTCAGATGACGGTATCTTTAATATATTCGTAGCCGATGCTTATCAGGGCGGAGGTTTTTCTGCATTTCAACCTAATGGAATGCTGGTTGTTGGAGGTGATTTTTATAATGGCCCGGGTCCTACTACCGACGTATATCTTTACAGGATAACTGCAGCGATGTTATCAACTGATGGTTTTTCGGATGCTGACTTCGTTGCTTACCCGAATCCGGTTTCAAATATCTTATATATTCAGACTGGCGGCGATGCATTTACCGGCACGTATAAATTATTTTCAATTGATGGAAAGGAAGTTAAAATAGATCCTGTTCAAAACCTGTCGGGTGATTTGACTGAGATAGATTTTACTCATTTGACAAGTGGAGTTTATTTGTTAAGTACTGAAGGAAGTGATACCCGATCAATTACGAGAATTATAAAGGAATAAATCTGCCGACGTTGGCTTGAATAGAGAATCGTTTGCACCTTGAATACAGGTGAATTAACTTACATTGTTCTTTTGCCACGAATTCACGAATTTTTTTGGACCGCAATTTTATAAATTTAGATTTCGAGATGGTTCGAAAACTTTGATAATTCGCTGGTCATTTAGGCGCTTGCGAAGTGCCGAAGAAATATTACGAGACTCCTTTGAAAGTGGTTACCAAAAATTCGTGAATTCGTGGCAATAAAATATTTTACGCTGATTGATAATGACTTACCTTTGCCTTCCACAAAAATTACCACATGAAATCAAAAATTACCTTTCTCATAATATTCCTCTCATCTTTCCTCGCAAACGCACAAGTCGAGTTTGAAGATAATTTGGTCATAGACAGTGCGATGTATGTGCAATCGCCCAATTCCGTTTTTTCTGCGGATTTTGATGGTGATGGCGATGAAGATGTTTTGACCTCGTCGTACTGGGGTAACACATTAGTATGGTTAGAAAATCTGGATGGCGTCGGCGGAGATTTCGAGGCTCATACGATTGCTTCAAATATTACCACAGCGTGGGGCGTTTATGCTGCGGATCTTGATGCAGATGGCGATATGGATGCAGTGGTATCATCGTTGTCCGGAAGTACTTTATCTTGGTTCGAAAACACAGATGGCGATGGCACTTTTATTCTCAAACAGGCGACTTATGCGTACAAAGCTAACTTTGTGATGGCGGCAGATATGGATAACGACAATGACCTTGATCTGATTTGGAGTTCCCATACAGAAGGTGAAATGAAATGGATCAAGAACACCGATGGACTAGGAACTCTTGGCATGACCTATAATATTGAAAGTAACGTAACAAGGATCCCCGGTTTTTTTCCTGCTGATATAGATGGCGACGGCGCATTAGACATTGTAGCTGCCCACACGCTTGAAAGTTCACATGGTGTTTCATGGTATAAAAACATTAGCGGAAACGACAACTTTGGTCCGCGGACATTAATATCAAGTGCAGTTGCCTACGTAACTTCGGTGTATGCAGGCGATATTGATGGCGATGGTGATATGGATGTGGTCTCTTCATCGGCAAGTGACGATAAGATCGCATGGTATGAGAACCTTGATGGCCTTGGCACTTTTAGCGCACAACAGGTTTTGACACTTACGGCGGATTCTGCTATGGAAGTACGGCTGGCAGATGTTGACGGTGATGCTGACCTTGATGTGATCTTTGGGTCGAATGATGACAGTAAGATCGGATGGTTTGAAAATTTGGATGGCTTGGGGAATTTCAGCGGTGAGATTTTTATTGCTTCGCATTCAGGAGATATTCGCGATATTCATTTTTCTGACATGGATGCCGATGGTGATTTAGATTTCCTGACTGCAACAAATATCGATGATAACATCAAATTATTTAAAAATACAGATGGAGCCGGAACTTTTGCGTCAACGATCTTAACCAAACATATCGATGGAGGCCGCGTTATAGTTGCCGAAGATTTAGATGGTGATGGAGATAAGGATATTATCAACGCTTCTTATTGGGATGATAAAATTTCATGGTTTGAAAATCTTGATGGCCAGGGGAACTTTTATAATACACAACTTATTATATCAGATACAGTAAACGGAGCAACTTCTGTCGCTGCCGGAGATATAGATGGTGATGGCTTTATTGATATTTTAGCTACTTCCATGTTGGATGCAAAAGTTGTCTGGTTTAAAAACATCGACGGCTTAGGGAATTTTGCAGCCCCACAAATTATAGACAGCAACCTCGATCAGGCGTTCAGGGTTTTTGTTTCAGATATAGATAATGATGGCGATATGGATGTTTTCGGATTGGGCCGCGGACGAATTACTTGGTACGAGAACCTGAATGGGCAAGGTAGTTTCAGCGCGCAGCAAACCATCGACAACATTAATAATTTTACGATCTACTCTCTCGACTTTGGCGATTTAGATGGAGATGGTGATTTAGATGTTTCGGCAGCATCAAGCTACGGACTCTTATACTACTTGAATGTAGACGGAATGGGAACATTTGGAACGCGTCAGATTATTGAATCTACATATGATTCCGTATCATTAAAAATTGCTGATTTTGATAATGATGGCGATAGCGACATTGCTTATACAGCCGAAAACAATGTGTCTACCTACGCTTTTGTGGGCTGGGTCGAAAACACGAACGGTTTAGCATCTTTTGGTCCAATTCAAGTAATTACCACGGTCATTTCAAATCCGACCAGTGTTACCGTTGCAGATTTTGATAATGATGGAGATATAGATGTAGCATCTTCCAACAAGGGGAATAACGGTGTCATTGCATGGTATCAGAATACTGACGGTCAGGGCAATTTCCAAAACACACAACAAATAGTATCGCAATTTACTTCAACCACCTCTCAGATAATTGCTGCGGATATAGATGGTAATAATACCGTCGATATTGTATCGACTTCAGAACTCGATAAAGTGGCTTGGCACAAAAATAATGGCACCCCGTTATCTAATAATATTAATGGTACTGTGCGCTTTGACCTTACGGGTGATGGCTGTTCGCAATCCGATGCTATGTTAAGCGGCATCTTACTGGTAGCGACAGACAACACATCTACAAACGCTACTTTCTCGCAGGAAAATGGGCAATTCCAGCTTTATATCACCGAAGAAGGAGAAGTAACAACACAAATAACTTCGCAATTCCCGACCTATTATCAGGCAAGTCCAGCGACATTCACTTCAAATTTTACAGGATATGGCAACACAGATCCAATTTATTTCTGCATAGAACCGATTGCGGACATCAATGATCTAACAGTTAGTTTTTATCCGACCATTAATGATCCAAGGCCCGGATTCAATACAGGATACCGTATCGTTTACAGAAATGTAGGTACTACGCAATTGAGTGGCTCGGTGACTTTTGAGTATGATAGCACAAAGCTGGATTTTCTGACCGCTAGCGAGACAATCTCTTCGCAAACCAGCAGCACGCTTACCTTCAATTTTACAAACCTGAATCCTTTTGAGATCAAGACTATCGATGTTGAATTCGTTGTCTTTGCGCCTCCTGTTACCAATATTAATGATCTTGTATTAACAACAGCAACCATTACTCCGGTCACAGGAGATTATACGGAGGATGATAATCTTTATTCATTTAGTCAGGTTGTTGTTGGCTCTTTTGACCCTAATGACATCACTTGTCTTGAAGGCGACGAGGTGGTAATAGACGATGCCGACGAGTATCTTCATTATCTTATCCGCTTTCAAAATACTGGAACGGCAAGCGCAATCAATGTGCGTGTTGATCACACACTGGATGGCAACCTCGACTGGACCAGCATGCAGCTCGAAACCCTGAGCCATACAGGCCGTGTGAATATCCATAATGGAAGCGTTGTCAGTTTTATTTTTGATAACATCCACTTACCCGACAGCACTAGTAATGAAGCCGGGTCACATGGTTTCATTGCCTATAAAATAAAGCCTAAGAATACTGTTGCAGCAGGTGATATTATAAATGCAACCGCAGATATATTTTTTGATTTCAATCCTGCCATTGTAACAAACACTGCCAGCACTGAGTTTGTTAGTCCATTATCGGTCAATGAATCTGAGGCACAGAAAGTAACTGTATATCCTAATCCCACAGATGGAATCTTAAACATTATTTCTGCGTCTGAAATTGCAAACGTCGACATCTATAACCATTTGGGGCAGTTGGTGCTTTCGGCAACAGAAACTGTAAGGATAGATATTTCTTCTTTGAGTCCGGGTGTTTATGTGATGACTATGAAAGACGTTACGGGAGTTGGCTATTCGCAAAAAATTATAAAACAATAGAAGCAAATTCTTTACGCTAGTCGATTGCTCACATTTTTTAAACTCCACTAATTGCTTTGCCTGTTGGTTTCGCTCGGGCCACGTAGTTTATTGTATGATCTTGTAACAAGGAAAAAATCGCGCGCCACTGCAAAACTTCTATGAGTGTAATGGATTTGTTTTATCCGCATCGCGAAATTATATTCGATCCCAACAGCTTCTTCATTACGTTTAAAATTGCATATAAATATTGCCGATTTATTTTCAATAGCAACTTTTTTTAGTGTTCTTTGCAGACGCCAAATAGAGAGGTGGCCGAGTGGTCGAAGGCGCACGCCTGGAAAGTGTGTATACTCCACAAGGGTATCGTGGGTTCGAATCCCATCCTCTCTGCAGCCGAAATGCGCTCCCAAAAGGAGCGCATTTTTTATTCCTGCCGGCGTGGCAAACTTTTTCGTTTGCCTAAGCAGAAAGGAACAAAAAAATAGAGCCGCGACAGCGGCGCATTTCGGCTGACGGCTCCTCCTCTCGGGATCACCGAAGGTAATCCCACTGCCGGCGTGGCAAACTTTTTTGTTTGCCTAAGCAGAAAGGAATAAAAAATAAAGCCGCGACAGCGGCGCATTTGGCCTGACAGCTTCCCCATTTCGGAACACGAAGGTAATCCTGGCGGTCGTTGCAACATCATGTCAATCCAAAACTAAACAACATCTTTCCACTGGTGAAGCACAAGCAAAAAAAAAATGCCGCAACTTGCGACATTTTACTTCTTCAAATGTGGTATAACCTAAGTAAGGTTCAACTACATAATTTATCTTTTCAAAAACTTCACCGCGGAAGATTCTCCAAATTGGATCAAGTAGAGTCCCGCACTTAATTGGCTTACATCAACTTTATTTTCTATTTCGCTAAGATGACCGGTATTCAGCAGCTTTCCTGTAGCGTTGTAAAGATTATATGAAGTAGTATCTGTTAAACCTGATACCGTCAAAACTTCATCGGCAGGGTTTGGATAGATATTGATGCTTGTTCCTGCAAATTGCTCCTGTCCAAGATTTGTGGGAATAAAACGGTACATCCTGCCAGTAGATGGCGTCCCGTCTAAAAAAGCAAGCTGTGCAATGGGGGTTGGTGCCTCAGGGCTATCCATTAGAAAAATTGTATCAGTAAATTCCTCCGTGTCGTTATCTAAATTCGTTATGCCAACAACGCCACCACTGAAGCCCTGGTAAAATGTCATAGGATCCGGAACAAAGCTTGAACCAAAGCGAATCTCGATGATGTTAGTGGTCTCGTAGAACCAGATCTGGAAATTCATAAACATCGTCAGGGCAAAGTCGTCAATAGAACCAACATTATTATATTCCACTTTTGCAATCCGGCTCCCAACAACACCATCAATTTTATAGCTTAAAGGTGATAATGAATTATCCCCGGAACTTCCGCGGTCTATAAGATCCATTCCCGATGGTGAGATTATCTGCCTTACCGCCGGATCATCATTCACAAAGATAAAACTGTCACTAACTACCAAAGTATTGGTAAAAATACCATTGATCGCAATACTAAACGGCAAAGAAATCGTGTATTCAGGATCATCCCAAACCTCACCATTGTTCAATGAAGTGGCGCCGGTGAGGTTGTTGTAAGTGGCAGTTGAATTTATAAAATTATAATTCTGAGCACCAGCCAGCAAAGGAAGTAAAATTGCAACAAGGATGTAGAATTTTTTCATATTTTTTTTGTCAAAACTAATAATTAATATTGATTTCTGTAAGCAGGTTTGTTTATATCGCAAAAGATTTAGAATAGTAATCAGGCTCGAATACCTTACTTCTTGGCAAATTTCTGACTCGTTCCATGGAGCCTGACAATATACATTCCGACAGGTAAATCGCTTACATCAATTGGACTTCCACTAAGAGTTACGGTGTTAACTTTCCTTCCCGTCAAATCATAAATCTCAAGAGATCCATTTCGAGTTCCACTGTATTCAATATTCAACTCGTCCTTTACAGGGTTAGGGTACAAGGTCATTGAGGTGGTGCTATCATTATATTGTGAGACAGTGCCCAATGATGTAAAATTAAAGAATGCACTGATTGGAAGGTGGTTTGAAGTTGTGTTCATGTAATTATCTATCTCCTGAGCTATCTCAACATCCTGAGCAGCACTCACAAAAGTTTCTGCGAGCTCATTTGAAATAATAATATTTTCGATTATTGGCTGCACGCCCCAATTGATGTTAGCATCCATAATATCTGATGTTACTCCACTATAATTAATGGTATCATCCATGAAATTCTTGTATGGAGAGTCACTGCAATTGCATGCGCTGCTGGTTGTCCCAAATAAAAAATCATTAAAATCGCCTACAATAACGACGTTTTTAGTGTTGTAATCAGGTCCGTCCAGAATTGTTTTTAAAGCTTCTGATGCACCCATTCTACGATAGTAGCTGCTGGAATTATTATCCTCTGCCTTGGCGTGGATGTTCACTAAAGAGACAGGAATAAGTGCACTGCCAACAACAAAATTCACATTATATAACGCGGGAAAGCGGCCGTTCGACCAATTATATGGATATGATCCACCTTGCGCCGAGTAGCCCGAGCTTAACAGAGAAGAATTAAGAAGCTGCACTTTTGATTTTTTGTAGATGATACCTTGTCGTTGGCTACAGTCACCTGTATCTGTGGGAGCAATTGCACCTGCCCATTGATCACTGCCAAGAAGTGAAACTAAGGTCATAATAGTTGGAATATTACTGCTGTTTGAAACTTCCTGAAGGCAGTAGATATCGGAGTTCATCTCCAGCATTGCGGCAACAATATTGCTAACCTGAAGATCTTCATCAGTGGGTCCGTTTAAGTAACAGCCAAGCCATTCAGTATTCCAATTAGTGATTTTAAACCCTGCATCAGTTCCCGGATTTCCTTGAATTTCACCGGTGACCTTAACGTTTTTGATTTCCCAGGTTGCGCTTTGGAATGCGCTGCTTATATAACGAAAGGCTATTCTTGAACTTTCAGACTTTGCCGCATTTGGGAAAACAAGTTCACCTGAAGGAATGAATTGCCACGCTGTCGGAACACTGTGATTGACGTTCTCGATCTCAACCCATTCAGTGGTAGCCGGATCGCCTGTAAAATTCGCTGTTGCGAATACTTTATACCAGCCTTCCGCAAGACCGGCGTTTAAAACTGCAGCGTTGCCGCGTGTATGATTGAAGGTAAGCTTTACATTATCCATCTGTACAAGATTCATCGCAGGGCTGATAAACCAATCTTCATTCTCGAAAGTTTGCATCGCCGCATAACCACTGCACATAGCCCCATATTGAGAACTATAGTTCCAAGTCTGAGCACCGGTAACGGAAATTGGTGTGAAAGAACTAAAACTGCTCGGCGTAAGTAACGACTCATTGAGAATGGTGGTCTGCGCTATTAAAGTGGTCGAAAGGAATAGCAGCACTAAGTGAATGCTACGTTTAAGTTGGATCATAGGGGATTTTTAGTTTTTATTTATATTGGACGATGCACAATACTTTCTATACATCAAACCTAGAAAATAAATTAAGAAGGACGTAGAGATTTTTGATTAAAATACTTGGTCGAAGTATAATTAAAAGCCTTGGAACCCAGTTCATTTGTAGTTGAAGTTATCAATCGTTTCAGTAATGTACTCAAATATTGAAATAATGCGCAGCTACAACGCTTTTAATGTTAATCTAAACAATATATACATTTAAAGGCCTTGGAAAACAACAGCATTTTCGCTCGTAGAACCGTCGTAGCAAAACAAGATCGAAGTTATAAAGTTTAGAATTAGTTTATCGATTTGCCCCAGAAAGATAGCCTTTTGCAAGACAGGCTTTTTTTATTTATTAACAATTGACCCAGAGGAAAATTCTGCAGCCTCTTCAAATTAATGTCGGCAATTAACAAAGAAACTTTTCAGATTGCACCTAAAACATTTACACTGAACAAAATAAATCATATATTAGGCTACGAATTTGAACCTTCAACACTCACCAAAAATCATTTAGAATGAAGAACTTTTACTTTACGATCTGTTTCGTACTTCTATCATTTTGGAGCTACTCCCAAAACGGTGGCATCCAAAAACAGTACAGCCATGTTCCTGAGGCGTATCAGTCGCATCCGGAATTGGGCAAAAAATCCCACAGCGCAACACTACACAATGTAGATTATGAACTTGTGCAAAACAGGACTCAGTTTTCAAGAACTTTTTTGAACACCAATAAAACGAAGACCACTGTTCAGTCTTCCGTCCCGTTGCATTATCAGGACAATATGGGCTTTTGGC
The DNA here is from genome assembly GCA_036399435.1 of Flavobacterium sp. Classification (GTDB taxonomy): domain Bacteria; phylum Bacteroidota; class Bacteroidia; order Flavobacteriales; family Flavobacteriaceae; genus Flavobacterium. Next base: position 666 of record DASWND010000050.1, on the reverse strand, counting down.
GCAGTATTGAGTATAAAGCGCAGGAACTAAATGGCAAGATCTCGTACCCGGTTCAAAATCCCTTCTTTGAAGTGGATGCGAAATCAACAGCATTCATTCTAAACAATCAGGCAGTAAAACTTGGGCAGACAAAACTTTCATTTGTCTCAGGCGATGCTGTAGTTAAAACCATTTCTGGCGCCACGAAGAAAAACGGAACATTAGAAAATGATAATAAGATCTCGTTTAAAAATGTTTCCCCTGGTGTCGATAAAAATATCTCTTTATATCACCAGGCAATGAAGTATAGCTACATGATCAATACTCCGGAAGTTTTAACCGGACAGTTTGATTACCTGCTGGTTGAAGAAATTATCACCTTACCAGGTGGATTTTCAATGAAAGAAGATGAATCAAACAACAATCTTACAGTCATAAACGATCGAGGTGAAGAGACACTTGTTTTCCAACGGCCTTTGATTTCTGATAGTAAAGTTGGTGTACGTAATGCTCGTCAAAATCCTTATGCAGCAAACTATCAGTTGATGAAATTGACCGAAAACAGTTATAAAATTCAGGTCAAAATAGATGCTGCGTGGTTAAAATCAGCTAACAGAGTGTTCCCGCTAAACATCGACCCTGTTGTAACTGTTACAAATAACGATGTAGTCAATTCCTGTTTTGTTC
>DASWND010000049.1:0-16186 GCA_036399435.1 Flavobacterium sp. | reverse complement strand
TGCTGCCAATGCCGCGCGTGCATCTGCAACTCTTACCAGGTAATCTTTGTTGTCGATCGTAAACAATGTATCGCCTTGCTTGACGAATTGGTTATCTTTTACAAAAACGTTTGTGATGTACCCGTTGACACGCGGAATGATGGGATTCATGTTTTTCTCAACCTGCGCATCGTCAGTTTCTACATGCGACAGCGAGTGCATATATTTAAAAATGCCGTAGACAAGGCCAGCTATGATTAGTGTTCCGAAGATGAGAATGAACTTCTTATTTGTCTTTTTTTCTTGTTTCTTTTCCATGGTTATTTTTCGGTAAGGTTGAATGACTTGGTCAGCTGGCCTGACGCTTCAAGTAATTCGTAATATTTTAGGACTCGATTTGCATTGGCATATGCCTGGTTAATTTGTGCGCTTAGGTCTTCAACATCGGCTTCAAGCAAATCATTTGTATCTGCAAGGCCATTATCATATTTGTCTTTGACGATGCGGAAGTTTTCATCTGCCTGTGCGACAGCTTCGTTGTAAACTTCATTTTGTCGAACGGCGAGGTTGTAATCTTCACGGGCACTAACTATTTCTGCACGGATGTTGTCGGCAAGGATTGCTTGTTGCTGTTCAACTTCCTGTGCGCGGCTTTTGGCGATGCTGACTTCCTTACCGTTTTTGAACAGCGAGCTGAGGTTGTATGAAGCGCCGATGCCGATATTCATCGCATTTTGTACCGTGACCACATTCTGCAGATCAAGCGCAGTATAACCGCCAACGATTGCCAGAGTAGGGAAGTAGCCTGATGCTGCAACGCTAATGCCTGCATCGGCTGCTTTTTTTGAATAGTTTAATGCTTCGAGATCTTTGCGGCTTTGTAAAGCTTCGTCTTCTGATTTAATGGCAGTTGAGAACAAATCGGAATTGATTGCTTCCGGCGTAACAGTAATGACGGTTTCTGGTGAAAGTTTGAGGAGTGTTACAAGATAGTAATTGATCAACCGAACGTTCTTTTCTGATTCTTCAAGCGATAACCTGACGTTTGAAAGCTGAAGCTGCGCACGAAGCAGATCGTTACGGGGAATCAGTCCGTTTTGCTCCATTGCAGTAAAGTCGGTGACACGTTGTTGGCTGCTTTTAAGGCTTTCGCGGAATAATTCGACTGATTTCTGAGCTTTATAAAGATCGGCGTAATAGTGCACAACCCGCATCGCAATCTGTTCTTTTGTGAATCCTGCACTGGAAACTTCAGCCTGATAAGCATTTTCGGATGCTATGATGCTGTTCTTCAGCTTGAAGCCGGAGAACAAAGGCATGTTTACATTTGCCTGTCCGAGCATCAGTCGGTTGACCTGTGGCGAAGAAGTTGGTTCGGTAGCGGGATCTGAAGATTCCTGTGTCGACTTCAGGTTGATGTCGGCGTTGGTGAGCCGCAGATATTGTCCGGAGATCTTGACGTCCGGGTAGCGGTTATTTTTCATGCTCTGCAGTTCGTAGCTTCTCGTGGCGGCTTTGGTGTTAGCAAGATGTACTTCATCGCTTTGTGAAAGTGCGATGGAAACAGCTTCCTGAAGCGACATCGGATTTGCTTGTTGTGCAACGGACATCGAAAAAGTACCGAGGAAGATCAGCATTAGCAATGGCTGACTGGTTTTCATAATGTAATTGAGGCTTTTATTGTTTGTTGAATGTGTCTGGTGAGTTCGTTATAGATGTAGTTGTCAAACGCAGCATCATCCTGCAAATCAAGCAGGTCGGCATAAAACGATCTGTTAGTAGTAAAGTTGAAGAATGTACCGAGAATGGTTGTCGGCAGTAAGTGCACGTTAATGTTGTTCTGAAAAACACCTTTTTGCTGCCCTTCGATAATGATTTTCTCAAGCAGAATTAAGTTGTTCTTCTTGACATCGATGAATGCCTGAAGATTGAGATTGCGCTTATTAAGAGAAAGTTCGGAATGGACAATCTGATAAATCCCTTTGTTCTTATTGAGCCGTTGGATATAAACTTCAATCAGCTTGTCAATCTTTTCGTGTGGCGTTATGTCTTCATTGATCAGGTTCTCAAGTTGCATTTTTAGATTATTCAGACGGCCAATAATCAGTGCTTCAAGAAGTTTCTCCTTCGACCCGAAGTAGTAGGAAACCATCGCGATATTGATGTTAGCGATCTTTGCAATATCACGGATCGAGGTACCATCAAAACCTTTTTCAGCGAAAAGTTTTTCTGCTACCTGCAGTATCTGAATCTGTTTATCGTTTAATTCCATCGCCATAAAATTCAGGCGCAAAATTAAACAATTGTTTAAACTAAACGCTCGTTTAATTTATGATAACAAAATATTAACGCTGTAATATGTTTGGGAATGAACTACAAGTTGGCGTCGGTGGAGGCGAAGTACTATATAACCCTATGTAAAAAGTTTTCCGGAGTGACTACTCGTTTGTGCCAGTCAATCTGTACAACATCCATTATGATCTTTTTTAGATCTGCAGCCGAATTGGGCTTAACCACATAAAGAGATGCTCCAAGTTTGCGGCATTTTTCTACGATTGCCGGCGAACTTGCTGTTGACAGAACAACGATGGGGATATGTTTAAATAAATCGGAATTACGAATTTCAAAGATGACGTCGTAACCATTGCGGATTGGCATATTGAGATCGACAAAAACTACAGAAGGATCCGGAGGTGGATTATTAAGCGTGTGCAGCATTAAATCAGCCGACGAGAATACACATACATGTTCACCAATTGATTCAGCCATTTCTTTGAACAGCTCCAAATCATCGCGGTCGTCATCTACATAAAAGATATTGCAGTCAATATCAACGTTTGGCTTCATAACAATATATTGAGGCCAAAGGTTATGAAATTACTTTAAAAATTCAAAATCTTTCTTTGAATTATGTTTCGTATATAAACTGCTCGTCGTCAGGCCTAAATGCTTTCCAATCTATCGACAATACGTATTGAAAACCTTTTTTGATGGACTGCATTGTAAATCCTTTGGTCATAAACAAGTTGGCGCCGAGTCTTTTAGATTCTTCAATTTTAGTAGGCTGAACATTGTTTGAAATTATTATGACAGGAATGTCATCAAATTTACTGTTTTCACGAATTTTCTGCAGGACTTCTAAACCACTAACTCTTGGCATATTAAGATCGATCAATATAATCGAGGCTGAAGGCGGAGGATTGTCCAGCAATTGCATCATGTCTTTGCTGTCCTGGAATACGCACGTCGCTTCTCCCAAATCTTTAAATACTTCTTCGACTATCTGCGCATCGTCGGCATCATCGTCGACGTAGAAAATCATGGTCTGGTTTTTCATCCAACTAAGGTAGGACTCACAATATTTTACCCGTTGCAGGATTTCACCTTTGTGCAATTTTGTGATATTGTAATTCTATAAGCAAACAATCAGATACTATAATCTAATCGATCTTGTATTCGACAAACAATGTCGCCGCAATTTTGATAGTCCCATTGCTTATTGCTACAGATTTTTGGTTTTGGACCGCGGCTACAGTTTCATATGCGGCGTCTGCCGACATTTCTTCGGCGGTTGGCATTGAAGCCGAAATTTCGACATTGCCTATTTTAAGAATTTCCTTATCTGATTCCGGAATCTTATTAAGCAGTTTGTCAGCCAGAATGCCGGATTTTTCGAGTGCTTTCGCGTAAGCCTCGTTTTCAAGACTGTCAAGTTTGGTGTGGGAGAAGTTTAATCCACCAATATCCAAGTTGCGATTTTCGAGAAGCTCTGTATAAATTTCGTCAAGCCTTTCAATATCACGCACGGTTACAATGACCGTAGTTGAGCTTCTGTATCCCTGAAAAATTTGCGTGTTGTTCTGCCACGTGTAACTCTTGTTCATATCTACTGAAGTTGTAAGTATGTCGTTTTTATTAATGCCAAAAGATTGGAGTCTTCCGGTCAGGTCATTCGATTTATCGACAAGGCATTTTTTTGAAGTTTGTACCGACTTATCCATACAGTACAAGCTTATTTGAAAGGTGGCCATATCGGGCAATGCTTCGATTTCACCAACCGACCTGATCATAATGGTTTTTAGTCTTGAAGGGCTTGTGGAGTTTTGACAACTGGTCAACAAAATGATTCCAATAGTTGCAAGAAATATTCTCATGTATATTATACTTTATTTTTTGTGATGTGGCAAGATAGTAATTAACGATAACAATACATTAGTACCAATCGATGTAGCGCATATTAGTCTTTTACAACTTAATGCAGATGGAAGGATTGCTTTTATAGATAATAACTTACAAAATTAATATGCTGCTTGTTGCGCTAACTTGGTTGTTCATAGTAGTCTACGAACATTATCGGATTTAACAACCGATTAAATGCACATTATATCGTTTAAAAGCAATCTTTATCAATTTTTGTCATCATCTTCGTACTGTCGCAAAATTTTAAACGCGGCTAACACAATAATTATGAATAAAAATTTACTCACTTTCGCAGCGGCTCTTGCACTGCTTTCTATTCCCCAAACAATGTCGGCACAAGCACCTTCTCTAGGTTCTGCTGCCAACTTCGCATTGTTTTCCACGAATGGAGCCGTAAGCAACACCGGACTTTCGCATTTGACAGGAAATGTAGGTACCGATAACGGCTCAAGTACAGCCTTCGGAAATGTCGACGGAGTAATGCACGATCAGGATCTTGCCAGTGACAACGCTGCAGCTGATCTTCTGCTTGCATATAATCAACTTAATGCTGCTATTCCAACCTTTTTTCCGGCATCATTGCTTGGAAACGGCCAGACACTTGAAGAAGGTGTTTATTTTATTTCAGGCAGTGCTTCATTAAATGGAACCCTTAATCTTGATGCAGAGAATGATCCTAATGCCGTGTTTATAATCCAGATCAATGGTGCTTTTTCTTCGGCGGCAGCCTCACAGGTTGTACTGTTAAACGGTGCTTTGGCATGTAATGTATTCTGGAAAGTTGAAGGACAGATAGAATTGGCTACCAATACTTTAATGAAAGGAAATATGATTGCAGACAATGCAGCGATCATTCTCAATTCAGGTGTTCAGATTGAAGGCCGTGCATTAACTACGACAGGCGCCGTTACGATCAATGGTTCAACAGTAAGAATTCCGCTTGGATGTGGAAGCTTAGAACTTACAGGCCCGCCGGCGCCGGCACTTTTATCTGTTGCCTGCTATACGATTTTCTCTGGAAATGGTGAGGTTACAAATTCTGAAACAACATTTGTAACGGGCGACATTGGTACAAACGTAGGTTTGACCACAGGCTTCCAGCAGTCAAATGTAACAGGTACGATTCACCCTTCGCCGGATGTTTCAACTGCACAATGTTCAGCAGATCTGGGAACTGTTTATTCGCACCTAAATACACTTCCTCACGACATCCAGCTTTTGTTTCCAACGCAGGTCGGACAGAACCTCGAACTGACGCCACATACTTATTTGCTATCGGGTGCTACAGTATTAACAAACACTATTATACTGAATGCTCAGGATAATGAAGATGCTGTGTTTGTGTTGAAAATCAACGGTGCATTCTCAACGAGTACTTACGCTAAAGTTGAATTGAAGAATGGCGCTCAGGCGAAAAACGTTTTCTGGAAAGTTGACGGTGCGACAGACATCAGCGAGTATTCGGAATTTAAAGGTACGATTATCGGAAACAACGGTGCTGTTCACCTAAGCAACGGAGTTCAACTGATAGGACGTGCATTAACTACCAACGGTGCAGTTTTAACCGAAGGAATCACTGCAACAATGACTCCGGGTTGTACAAACCTTGGAACAGGCGAGATTGAAGCTCCTGCTAAAGCGGTGACTTTTTATCCGAACCCATTCTCATCATCATTGTCGATAAATATTTCTGCGGGTGGAAACCATGACTTGTATATTTATTCAGCGACAGGATCGGTGGTTATGCAGAAAGCGATTTCGCAACAAGTAACTACTTTCGATGCAAACTTCCCAACCGGAATTTACTTCTACAAATTGATCGGCGCTGACGGAAGCGTTGCTTCAGGCAAACTGATCTCGAAATAATATTTCTTATATATGAATTAAAGCCCTGCTCGTCAGGGCTTTTTTTATGTAAATCCGTAGCGGCTGGTTATTTTATAATTTTTAATAATTTGAAGCTGATCCTGCTGTCCGCTTTTATCTTTTTTTGCATTTGGCAACCTTCCTTTATACGGCTGGGAGAGGCTGCAAAAAAAGGATACCGCTTCCATCAGGGCTAGGGCTTCCCGGCTCAACATTCAACTTCGTAATTCAACATTCGTAATTCAGGATTCGTAATTCACTTTCAATATTCAAATTCAACATACAACAATTAAATACCTACTTTTATTTTTTCAAACCGACCTTCTTCATGACCCTTCAGCAATACGTTTCAAAAATAAATACACTTTATATTACCGGAAATGCACGTGAACACAGTTACCGCGGCGACCTGCAAAACCTGCTCATGGCGATTCTTCCTGATATTTTGGTCACCAATGAACCGGCAAGAGTTTCCTGCGGTGCGCCAGATTATGTGTTGACACGCAAAGACGTTCCGGTTGGTTATATTGAAGCAAAAGACATTGGTGTTGATCTTTACAGTAAAACATTAAAAGAGCAGTTTGACAGATATAAGGCCGGATTGACCAATCTGATCTTTACAGATTATCTTGCTTTCCACTTCTACAAAGACGGCGTATTTACGACCAAGATCGATATAGCAAAAATTGAAGATGGCAAAATAGTTCCGCTTCCGGAGAACTTTGAACACTTTACACAGTTGATCAAAAACTTTTCGGAGGCAATTTCACAGACGATCAAGTCTCCGTCTAAACTTGCCGAAATGATGGCCGGTAAGGCGAAGCTGATGGCGGATGTCATTGAAAGGTCGTTAGACAGCGATGATGAAAACTCCCGCAGTTCATCTCTTTATTCGCAGATGGTTTCGTTTAAGCAGATGCTTATTCACGATATAACCAATAAGGGTTTTGCTGATATTTATGCACAGACAATTGCATACGGAATGTTTGCCGCGCGCTATCACGATCCGACATTACCCACATTTTCACGTCAGGAAGCGGCGACACTGATTCCGAAGAGCAACCCGTTCCTGCGGAAGCTGTTCCAGGATATTGCAGGCTACGACCTTGATGATCGTTTGGTATGGATCGTAGATGAACTCGTTCAGATATTCCTTGCCACCGATGTCTCGGATATCATGAAGAATTTTGGCAAAAGCACAAAACAGGAAGATCCGGTGGTGCATTTTTATGAAACGTTCCTTGCGAGTTACAATCCGGCGCTGCGGAAGGCACGCGGAGTCTGGTATACGCCGCAGCCTGTCGTGAATTTTATTGTTCGCGCAGTTGATGATATTTTAAAAACCGAATTTGGGTTAAAAGACGGACTCGCCGACACTAGCAAGATCAAGGTCAAAAAGAAAGACGTTACAAAAGCGACAGCCGACAAACGTTCTAAGCTGCGTGAAGTCGAAACTGAAGTTGAGGTTCACAAAGTGCAGATCCTCGATCCGGCAACTGGAACAGGGACTTTTCTGGCGGAAGTCGTACGACACATCCACAAAAAGTTCGAAGGCCAGCAAGGAATATGGAGCAAGTACGTGACCAACGATCTGATTCCACGGCTGAATGGTTTCGAACTGCTGATGGCGAGTTACGCAATGGCACATCTCAAAATGGACATGCTGCTAACCGAAACCGGCTACAAACCCACCGACGACCAGCGTTTCAGAATATTCCTGACAAATTCACTCGAAGAAGCACATCCCGATTCACAGACATTGTTCAGTTCATGGCTTTCTGATGAAGCTGATCAGGCAAATGCGGTGAAACGTGAAGCACCTGTGATGGTGATTATGGGAAATCCGCCTTATAGCGTAAGCAGCACGAATAAGAGTCCGTGGATTGAGAGTTTGACAGCAGATTATAAAAAGGATATGAAAGAGCGAAATATCCAGCCGCTCTCAGATGATTATATTAAGTTCATCCGATTTGGACAGCATTATATTGAGAAAAACGGCGAAGGTATTTTAGCTTATATTTCAAATAATAGTTTTTTAGATGGCATCATTCACCGACAAATGCGAAAGCATCTAACGGAAAGCTTTGATAAAATATTCATATTGGACCTTCATGGGAACTCTAAAAAGAAAGAAATCGCACTTGATGGCTCGATGGATCAAAATGTATTCGATATTATGCAGGGTGTTTCTATTAACCTATTCATAAAAAAAAATAAATCAAGTAGTACCACCTGTGATGTATTCCACGTGGATTTATATGGAAAAAGAGAGTTGAAATATGCTTTCCTTAATAGCAATAATATCTCCACACTAGATTGGCAGAAACTAGAACAAAGCGCACCTAATTACTTTTTTGTTCAAAGAAATGATTCGCTATCTGAATTGTATAACGAAGGGTTTAGTATTGACAAATTATTTACTTTAAGTGCAAGTGGAATTAAAACAGAAAGAGACCATTTGGTGATTCAATACAACGAGGAAGGCATTGTTGCAGTTAAAAACGATTTGCTGAATCTCGATGAAAGTGCATTTCGAAGTAAGCATACCTCGAAACCTGATGGTAGAGATTGGAAAATAAGCTATGCGAAAAATGACGTTCAAAAAAATCAGCCTATAATTACCAATATTCTGTATAGGCCATTTGACATAAGGAAAACATTGTACACTGGCAAAAGCAAGGGCATAATTGCATATCCTCGAAATGAAATCATGCGTCACATGACCGGGAAGAATAACATAATGTTGCTTTCTTGTAGACAACAGTCCTCGTTTGACTTTCAGCATGTTTTTATATCTGACAACATTATTGACATGTGCACAGTGTCTCTGCAAACTAAAGAGACTACCTATGGATTTCCGCTGTTTCTTTATCCTGAACTTAACAGTCAGCATTCAACAGTCACTTTAGGCAGAGTTCCAAATTTAAACTTGGAAATAGTCAACACCATTGCCAGCAACCTTTACCTATTCTTCCAGCCCGAAGAACCAGACAATGAATTGCAAACTGTTGAAACCAATCAGTTTTATCCAATAAACATCCTTGACTATATTTATGCGGTTCTTCATTCGCCGTCATATCGTGAGAAGTACAAGGAGTTTTTAAAAATCGATTTTCCGCGTGTTCCGTATCCGACAGATGTTCGTGAGTTTTGGGATTTGGTTGAGCTTGGAAGCCAGCTCCGCGAACTGCATTTGCTTGAAAGTCCGCAGGTCGAGAAGTACATCACGCAATATCCAGAAGATGGCGACAACATTGTCACTAAACCACGTTTTGAGCTGGGGGTTATGAACCCTGAGGCCAATCGAGGCCGCGTCTACATCAACGAAACTCAATATTTTAACAACGTTCCGGAACTCGTCTGGAACTTTTACATTGGCGGTTATCAGCCGGCGCAGAAGTGGCTCAAGGACCGAAAAGGCAGGGAACTGAACTATGACGATATTTTGCATTATCAGAAAATGGTTGTGGCATTAAATGAAACTGCAAGAATAATGGCGGAAATTGATGAGGTTAAAGCGTTTTGATGATTGGTGATGATGGAAGTTATGTTGAATAAGGCGTTGAATGTTGAATATTGAATGATGAATATTGAATGTTGATTAACGTGTTGAATAGTGAATGTTGAATAATGAATGTTGAATAACGAATGTTGAATTTTGAATGTTGAATTTTGAGCTGATTGCCCTAGCCCTGATGGAAGCGGTATCCTTTTTTTGCAGCCTCCAAAGCCACTTCGAAGGAGGATTGCCAAAAGCAAAAAAAAGATAAAGCGGACAGCAGGATCAGCTTCTAACAATTAAAATCTTTTCACCATCACAACTGCGTGACGTTTCTATGATGCAGCAAGTAACTTATGAAAAAATTCTTCCTGATCATATTGCTTTCTTTTGCTGCTCAGCTTTGTTCAGCTCAAAAAATCTTTCGCTTTGATGAAGGTGAATTGCAGTTTATCCATTCGCAATACGGCTTGATCATTAAAAAAGCCGGTGAATATTTTGAGGTTGACCTCAGTAGCAATCTCGATTTCAAGTTTGACGGCACTTCAAATGCGCTAAAGTACAGGCTTGCAAAAATATCTGAAGAAACATATAATAGCTACCTGCTCAAAAATGAGAAAGTCTATAAAGCATCTGACATCAAAAAAGCATCTGTCAGTGAATTAAGAAAATCAATGTTTGAAGGCAGTGAAGATGACGATCCTGAAAAGCCTCTTTTTTATACTTTGAACAACCAAATCTTTGTCCACCGGAGGAATGAAGGTAGGCCAAACGGAATCGGACATACAGAATCGGTTCATCCATATTTCATAATCGACTTCGGTAAAAGCAAAAGGGTTGTAGTTTTTGATGAGGGATTCATTTTTAACCATCGAAAAGAATTAAAGCTATTATTCTCTCATAACGATCTTAAGTGGACAGCAAAAATGTACAGGGAGCTAACACCTGCTGAATTGTCGACAGGCCATTTTAGCGGAGTCGGGCAATTATATAAAATAGATAGTGTTCCAGATAAAAAAGTGGCTCTGATAAATGGATATCAGGAAAATGTTTTAAACAGAACATTTGATTCGATCATTACCAACAGGGATTTTGTTGTTGGATATAATAAGGGCAAAATCTACATGTATAGCTATCAGTTTCGCGAATTTCCATTGAAGAATGTAAGGGCGGTGAAGCTGATAAAATATTTTCCGAAAGCGGAGATCCTGCAGGGCAATCAGGTAAAAGAAATCAATCTGAAGGGACTTCCGAATAAAGTAGGCGACGGCCCGATGTTCGTTGACTTGTCATTTCAGTTTCCGAGTCAAAGCGGACAAATTGAGGTTTATCAAAAGGATGGCAGTTTCTATCTTAAATCCAACGGTATCAGCTTTTCATTGCCCAATAATCGTGATTTTGAATGGTCAGGTGACGATAAGCTATATCATACAGCCGATTTTGCGGACATGGAATTTAATGGCGATGGTCAATTTATTACAACATACACTGAAAGCGGATATTCGAAAAAGTACCCTTTTCTGATCTATGCCAAACTAAAAAGCGGAAAGTTCAACTTGTATACAGTCGATTATTTGTTGAATGAAAATCCTGATGCCGCGGCCATAAAAGAGAACGATGCGCTTCCGAAGAATCTGGACAGCATAACGTCTATAGATCAGGATCTTTATCTTATCGAAAAAAACGGTTTCTGTACATATTATCCGATAGTGCCGGAAATCAAATACAGATCGGTTGAACCTTTCAAGGGACATTTTGCACGGTTTGAACTTGCAAACGGTCGAAAAGGCTGGGTAGACGCAGACGGAAACGAATATTTAGATCAATAAACATCAACATGAAAAGGAAATACGTGGTAGCACTGATTTTACTGAGTTGCCTAATATTATTCACAGTCAAATTCTACGGAAACAAAATTATCGGCATCGATAAATATGTGCGGATAAATCAAAGCTGCGTTGAATATAGTAATGGCGGCGGCGCGATGATCATCACTTATCATATTCTTACCTTCTCAAAGAAAGAGGTGGTTTATCATATTGAAGATGATCAGGGTAAAACTACGTGGCCGAAAACAGCTTATAAATTCAGCAGGAACGGAAGTGAGATTTACATTCATGGTCCTAATGCAGACTTCATGTTATCTGATATTGATACTTTGGAGGTCGTTGGTGACACTTTGATTGCCGGTAATTATAAATTCATCCATCAATAATTTGTTTATGGTGAATGGGAGATGATGAAAAACCTATGACATCTTCGTTGATCATTGTAAAGAATTCTCCACTATGAAATGTATTAGAAATTTCCCCGTAATAATCCTGCTGCTTTTAACTACTTTACTCGTATCATGTCGTCCTAAGATGATATATCAGCGGGACAAATCAATATTAGAAAAAGCTTCAACATTAACTGTCGGTGAAAGTTTTCAAGTGACTGAGAACGATTCGGTTATAGAAACAATAGTTCTTCATAATGCAGTTCAAATATCACGCAAAAGAGTAGCAAGCCCGTATCAAAACACGAGAGTATATTATAAAGATACCCGCACTTTAAAAGCTGATGTCAATTACTTTCACCGCATCCCGATTGGTATTGGAAGAAAATACGACAGCAAAGGCAAAATCATCGAAGAAAAAGATTGGGATAAAGCAGAAGCGAGAACTTTTACAATATCTATGTTAATTTCAAAGATGAAGGATGATTTTAATATTGATCTGTTAAACACAACCAGAATTGGAGTTGATACCTCTTATTTAACCGGCATAGGTTATACGTATGTGATTCATGTACTCCCTACTTCTATTCATGGAAATCATCGTAGGATTGTTGTCGACGCTACAACGGGAGAAGTTTTAGCTGATGAAGTTCCGAAATTCATTAAATAGCCGTATTTATTTAGGCACATATTGGCTGTGGTTCTTAACCCAGTTTAAAGAACCGTCAACAGCATCGCGGGATAATGCCATTTTAAGTTCATATTGATTTAAACTTGTAATCTGCAGATCATAGTGGTTATCATAAAATAACTCGATGCAGTTTCGCTTGGTATTATAACACCAAGATCCCGGAGTAGTGCCACTGCTTGTAATCAATACAAAGGTATAATCAGGCTTAAAGTGGAGTTCATATTGCCGTAGCTTTGGAAAAACGGTGTTCACTTTGCCGGCAGTCATACTGTAGTTTATTTTCCAGGTTCTGCATATCTGCTCGAGAACTTCCTTTTCTGATAGCGTGATTTCTTGTGCAATGACTGAATTTGCAACTAGCAATAAAAAGAGTACCAGTTTCATCAGATAGTATTATTGGAAAGCCATTCATCTCTGGTCATTTCAAACTTGATTTCTTTTGGTCCATTGGTTCCCACTTCTTTCCAGCCTGATTTTCGATAGAAAGCTTCGGCGCGGGTGTTAAAGGCGGTTCCCAGCCAGACGTTTTTTTTGCCCTGTGAGAAATACCAGTCGAGCATCAGTTTTTGAAGTTTTCGGCCGATGCCTCTGCCTTCAAAATCGGGGTGAAGAAACAACGCCCAGATATTATCGTCCTTTAAATCAGCAATGGCAAATCCAACGATTCGATCGTCAATGTCACAAACCCAGCCTTTGCCACGGACAGTGATGAATTCTAGACAATCTTCATCAGTGACGAGCGCAGGATTTGACAAAATATTTTCCCTGACGGAATTCCTGACAATCTGCATCTGCGGGATATCTTCCGGAATGGCTTCTCTAAATATCATGACGTTTTTATTGACCAAAAGCAGTGATTGAAAAGACTACTGACAAATATATCCAAATAGCTGAAAACAAAATATGTACAGCAGTTTCGAATCGCTTTCCCTTCCACAATTCAGATGAATATCCAACGAATTGAATGACGAGTCTTGTTATCCAGAATATAGATAAGCCCAAGGCAACTTTTCTTCCCAGTGGCGTTTCAACAAGTTCATCTGCGGATGTAAAGCACAACAAGCCCATCAGCAAGAGTACGAATGCAATAAAAAAAGTATGGATAATCATCACTTGCCTGTTGATCAGGCTTATTCGCTGAAGTTCTTCTTTCCAATTGAAATATTTTGGGAAGATGACATGCAGCAACGCCAACGCGATCAGCAATATGCCAATAATTTTAATGTGCAGCTCCATTTTTTACTAAGATAAAAGTGGTTACAAAGGCAGTTGTTTTTATTTCTTCGACAATGTTCAAATGGGATTTTCTAAAGGTATCTTTCCAGCTTTCCTTTGAAAAGAAGTGCATGAAACCAACAGTATAAGCTAAAAAGTTGCTGATATCACGCAGATGCTCGGTGACTAGTATTTGTCCGGATGGCTTTGTGACACGGCATAGCTCTTTAAAAAAAGCCACACGTTCTTCATCATTTCTAATTTCATGTGCCGAAAATATTGCGAGAACTTTATTAAACGAGTTATCTGCAAACGGCAGCAGGCAGGTTTCCGTTTTAATTACATCATCAGCCGGCGGGTAGGCGAGCCGGGCTCTTTTAATTGAAATTTCAGTATGCTTATGTTCATTATAAAAATCGCATGATGTGATACGGGCATTGGGAAATTTATGCCGCAAAATATCAGTGGTTTCATCAAAGCCCGCGTTGATGTTCAAGATATCGCTATGGTCCGCATCTGCGATCCATTTCAGATCATATATTTTTGAATAATCGTAGACGTAATAAGATACCAGAAGTGAAACAGCGATCGTTATAATGGAGATACAAATTGCAAGATAAACCAGCGTTTGCAGCGGCTGTACTAGATAATCGGATGCGAATAGTAGTCCGCACAATAATAAAATAGCCCCAACATAAAAGTGCCAGTTAAAGCGCAGGATGTTGACTACGCCCTGAAATCTGCTCCGAGCTATTACCATCGTTCAATTCTGCCTTTTTTCCACATGTACGGAATATTTTTTATTTCGAAAGCATTGGCTAGTACAACATTGTGAAGTTTAAGCTCATCAAGAAATTTAAAACTATAGCTGTTGATTTGTACCGGCTCCGGTGTCCAGTTTTTACGAACTCCTTCAATAATCAGAATTGAATCTTCTGCTTTGTTGTATGTAAAAGTGTGCGGAAGCGGGCCTGCATATCTTCTTGCCTCTTTCCAGTCTGAGAACGGAGATTGATCAGGAAGCGGAACATCAAAAGCATTTTGCGACAGTTCTACTTTAAAATTAGATTTTGAAGAAGTTATTGTTTTGACATCGCTGCTGATCTCTTGCTGAATATCGGTTGTTGTATAATTATAATGGGTAAAAATGTTTCCGAAGAACTCCATTTTCTTTTTATTCGTTTCTGATTTGATGATGTACAGTCCACGTAGATTCTTTCCTGCTTTATTGATATACCGGACAAATATCCGATAGCCGATCAGGAAGAAATCATTTCCCATAAACCTCGGAAAACCTTTCGGCCTCAGGTCTTTGGTCTGCACCATTGCCACGGCAATAAAAGCCCATTTGTCCTGAAAAGTATCAAGTTTCAGGTGCTTAGGTAAAAACTTTTCCAGCTCTTCCTTTGGCACAGCAAACGTCAGTACTAATGAACTTTCGAAAAAAGCTTCAACTGCAAATGGATGGTTTTTTAAGTTCATGTTCACGCAGTTGATTTTCTTAAAAGGACAAATTCAGTACAAAATATAATTCCACAAAAAATTACTGCAAATAACAAGTTCAGTTTACCCCATAGCAGCAGATCAGGAACAACTGTAAATTCAATCAGGTTCATTGTCAGCACTATTATAATCTGCAAGATTGCATTTACTTTCGACGAAATTTGCATCAGGATCCAAACAGCCATTGCAACTTCGAGTACGCCGATTACTATTGTAAAAACGCTTTCATTTTCACTTCCGAGAATTCTCCCAACGATTTCCTGATGCCTTGGCGTTAGCATCAATACCTTGCAAAGCAGCCCGTTTATCATCCAGACAGAAGCAATAAAATAAATCAGGATTTTGTGAAGATGCAATTTATTCATTACAATTTGTTCTCGCGGTTCTTCCTCTTGATGATTGCGCGCCGCCTTATGAAAAACAACAATAATCCAGTAATCAGCAGGAACGGCCAAAGGTTTATAAGTGCCACAAAAAACCAAAGCAGGCCTTCCCAACCGTTGTGGATTCCTTCTTTTAGTTTTGAACCGAGTCCGAATGACGAGCTGGTTTTTTCGTAAAATACAACTGTGAGCGTGCTGAAGGAAACTCTGTCAGAAAGATATTTTAAACGTCCTTCAACAGATTCGATCTCTTCGCGTAAAGTGCCAATTTCTTTTTCAATGGTTAGTATTTCCTCAACCTTTGCTGCGCGCTGTAACAGCTCTTTATAGCGATCTTCGAGTTCCTTCTTGGTTTTGACCCGGGCTTCAATATCAATGTACTCCTCAGTAACATCAAGTGCAGTGATGTTTTTAGAATCAACTTTTATTGCATTGGCGGAAACGCGCCCGAGCAGCGCCTCAAATTTTGGTGAGGGAACGCGAATAGTGACATGATGGACGATTTTATCATCGTAATTTTCAATTCGGTCTTCAGAAACATAACCATTATATTCTGCTACAGATTTTGAAATCGACTCATTAGTTGCGTTAGAGCTGCTTGTCTCAAACCTGATTTCACCTTCCTTGATGAT
>DASWND010000048.1:0-4120 GCA_036399435.1 Flavobacterium sp. | reverse complement strand
TTGTCGCACTAAAAAACGATCAATAAGATGTTTGGAACCATTTTCACTTTCGAACTGAAGCGCTGGCTCACCAGTTGGTCTTTTTACATCTTCGTCGCGATATTTTTCCTAATGTCGGCGCTTTTTGCAGCCATTAGTTTCGGCGTGTTTGATAGCATAACGGCGTCACGGACTTCAAATTCATACGCCAATTCGCCACTAGCGTTGAACGGTTTTGTCAACGGGATGAACGTTTTCATATATTTTTTGCTGCCGATCATCGTTGGATCTTCGGTTTACCGCGACTTCAGGTACAACATGCATACGATCTTGTTTTCATATCCATTCACGAAACTCGATTACATCGCAGGAAAATTTTTAAGCTCTTTGTTCGTGGTTTTTCTGATCACTTTGGCTATCGCACTTGGAATTGAAACCGCGACTTATCTTCCATATGTGAATGAAGAGTTGCTGCTGCCATTCAACGCTTTAGCGTATTTCCAGGTGTACTTTATTTATATTATCCCGAATCTGTTTTTTATTGGTGTGTTGATCTTCGGTCTTGTGACAATAACCCGGAATATTTCGGTGGGCTTTATTGGTGTGATCCTGATTTTGATGCTGCAGGTGATGCTTGCAAGCTTTACAAAGGAAGTTGAAAACAGATACATTGTTGCTCTTTGGGAGCCTTTTGGCGGTGAAGCATCAAGCTACTACACCAAGTATTGGACAGTCGCTGAACAAAATGATAACCTTCTGCCTTTTGAAGGCGTAGTTATTTACAACCGGCTGATCTGGCTTTCAATTTCATTTGGGCTTTTGATTTTGCTTTACCGTTATTTCTCTTTCAGCCAAACTGCATTGGTCATCGGAAAAAGCAGAAAATCGGATCGCTCTGTTAAGAATAACTTTGGCGGAATTACGAAAATTGAATTGCCGGTTGTAACATTTGATTACTCCTTTTGGCAACGTCTCA
Source organism: Flavobacterium sp. (assembly GCA_036399435.1). GTDB lineage: Bacteria > Bacteroidota > Bacteroidia > Flavobacteriales > Flavobacteriaceae > Flavobacterium. Next base: position 3,165 of record DASWND010000048.1, on the reverse strand, counting down.
AAACAACATGGAACCTTTCAAAAATTGATTTTAGGTCAATCATCACAAATTGGGCTTTCATTGTAATTTCAATTGTTGGTCTATTGATTCTGTTGTTGATGTCGATCACAGCCGGACAAATGTATGGCACCAAAACTTTCCCGGTAACTTGGCAAATGCTTGAGCTTCCCGGAACATTTTTCAGCTTTTTCATTAATATTCTCACCTTTTTATTCGCCGGGATTCTGATTCACCGCGCAGATACTTCGCGAATGGCACGTCTTATTGATGTCACGCCAATTCCAAATTGGGTGCTGCTGTTCTCGAAATTTATCGCGATCATTAAAATGCAGATCGTGCTTCTTGTGGTAATTATAATAGCGGGAGTTTTAATTCAGTCATATCATGGTTATTTTAACTTTGAAATCGGACATTATCTGTTCGAATTATATGGTATAAAACTGATCAACTTTGTCATCTGGGCTTTATTAGCCGTGTTGATCCAAACCCTTTTCAAGAACTATCTTTTAGGATTTTTCGTGTTGATCTTACTTTCAATAGGATTACAGTTTCTGCCGTTTATTGGTGTAGAGCAGGATATTTACAATTACAATTCCGATTCAGGTTATAGTTATTCGGATATGAATGGCTACGGACACGACCTTGCCAGATATTACCTGTACAAGTTTTATTGGCTGCTTCTTGGTGTTGTTTTCTTTTGTCTCGCATTATTATTCTGGACGCGCGGCATTCCGATGAGCGCCAAAGAGAAATTTGCCGATGCCCGACGTCGACTCACAACTCCGCTTGCAGGAACGATGTTGGTCGCATTAATTGGCTTTTTGTCAATTGGCGGATGGATCTACTACGAAAACAACATTGAAGAAAAGAACTATTCACAAAAAGAAGCCGAGCAGCAATCCGTTGATTGGGAAAAGAAGTATAAGAGATACCAGCATTACGCGCAACCGCGTATCGTTGACATTAAAATTAATCTTGATATTTTTCCTGAAACCCGCGATTTCACCTCTAAAGGAACGTATGTCCTTGTAAATAAAACTACCGAGCAAATCGATTCGTTATTTATAAACCACAACGGATATGACAGCAAGTTTACGCTGAGCCGCGAAGCTGCTCTTGTTTCAGAAGATACTTTGTTCAACTTCGATATTTATCGACTGGCAAAACCTCTTGCGCCCGGAGATTCAATCAATCTTGCTTTTGAAGTAAAAAACAAGAAAAATTCGATTTTGAAAGATCGTTCACCTGTTCTGGAGAACGGAACTTTTTTAAATAATTTTTCGCTCTTTCCTTCTTTAGGTTATAGCGATCAGGGCGAAATTTCAAATGATGAGGTCAGAAAAAAATATGGACTAAAGCCTAAAGATCTCATGGCACCAACATACGACTCTATTGCCAGAAAGAACAACTACATCTCAGGCGATGCTGATTGGGTTACATTCGAAACTACAGTCAGCACAGCAGGCGATCAGATTGCAATTGCGCCCGGATATCTTCAAAAGCAATGGAAACAAAACGGCAGAAACTACTTCCATTACAAAATGGATCAGAAGATGCTGAACTTTTACGCATTTAATTCAGCACGATACGAGGTTAAAAAGGACAAGTGGAAGAATGTAAATGTCGAGATTTACTATCATAAAGGCCACGAATACAACGTTGGCCGTATGATTAACTCGGTGAAAAAATCACTTGATTACTATACTGCGAATTTTAGTCCGTATCAGCATAAACAGGCACGCATTATCGAATTTCCGCGAACTGGTGGTGGATTTGCACAATCTTTCGCGAACACGATTCCATTCTCGGAAGCCATTGGTTTCATTGCAGATGTAGACGAAGAAAATGAAGACGCCGTTGATTATCCATTTTCAGTCACATCGCACGAGATGGCGCATCAATGGTGGGCGCATCAGGTGATCGGTGCTAATGTTCAGGGCGCGACATTAATGTCTGAAAGTTTATCTGAGTATAGTTCACTTAAAGTGCTCGAAAAACAATACGGCAAGAAGCAGATGCGAAAGTTCCTTAAAGATGCTCTCGATGGTTATCTTATGGGTCGTACGGTCGAAAGCAAACGCGAACAGCCGCTGATGTACAACGAAAACCAGCAATACATCCATTACAACAAAGGATCATTGGTATTATATGCACTGAGCGATTACATTGGTGAGCAAAAGATGAATAATGCGCTTAAAGGATTTATTGCTGATGTAGCTTTTCAGGAGCCGCCTTATACCAATTCAATCGAGTTTGTTGAACATCTCGATCGCGCGACACCTGATTCATTAAAATATCTTATCGACGACATGTTCAGGAAAATTACGCTTTACGACAATCGTGTAAAAGATTTCAAGGTTAAGAAACTTCCTAACGGCAAATTTGAAGTCACGATGAGCGCTAATGTCATCAAGTATCAATCCGGACTAAAAGGCAAACGTGTCTATACGAACACTGCTGGAAAAACGTTAAAGATTCAGCCTAAAGGCGAAAAACGGCCAACGGAGTCGCTGCCGCTGAACGATTATATTGAAGTAGGTGTTTTTGGCGAATCTACTGTGAAAGGTAAGAAGAAGGAAAATGAACTTTACCTGAAGAAACACAAGATCAACCGTATTGACAACACCTTTACGATCATCGTCGATCAAAACCCGGTAGAAGTGGGAATTGATCCTTACAACAAGCTCATCGACACGAATTCAGACGACAACCGCAGAAAACTATAGAGTAATAGATCTGCTTTTAGGCAAGAGCATTAGCCACGAATACACGAATGGGGAAAATATGAAAAGGTAGCCACGAATACACGAATGAAGAAAATATAAAAAGGTAGCCACGAATACACGAATAAAATCTTTACTATTCGTGCATTCGTGGCTAATAATTATCAGACCAAAGGTGCCAACAAATCTGTGCTAATCTGCGTAATCAGTGGAAAAAAAAATTCACATTCAGAATTCCCTACTGACATACTGTTGTCACTTCCCATAAATACTTTTGAAGAAACTAATCAAATGTAATTATGACAACTACAGAAATTATCAGCAAAGACGCCTTGCTAAAGCATTGGCTTGGACATCGAAAACTAACCCGAAAAGTTATTGATGCCTTTCCGGAAAAGGATTTTTTTGAATTTTCCATCGGCGGTATGCGGACATTTGCGCA
>DASWND010000047.1:0-6411 GCA_036399435.1 Flavobacterium sp. | reverse complement strand
TTTGGCGCGGGCAGTATATTTCTTTTGTAGATCGGAATGAAGTATGATACCGTATAGTTGAATCCGACACCAAAATCACCTTCATAAGTCCTGTTGAATCCGGGAATATATAAGTTACTAAAGTTCTCTGGCTGCTTATTGCTGACGATCCTGTTAACGCGGGCGCTGAATCCCACGAAAATGTTATTAAAAACTTCGACTTTCACTCCGGCAACAACTTCTATCCAGCTTGCTGTGAGACCATTGTATTCGGTACCTGAAGCTACAACCGGCGAAATTCCCAGATAGTTATTTGGATTATAGATTTCAAAATTGTTCAGCTGCTGGCTAAACGTACTAAAGCCGTATCGCAACCCGATATGAATGACATTTTCCATGTCAAGCCAGTTTTCATAAGTATTGTAGTCGAAACCTGCTTTCAAATATGAACCTTTTGTAGTGAAATTTAATTGCTCGTCATCAGTAGTTTTATTTTCATTCCCAAGTTCAGCGGCGATGTAAAATTTTTTAGTCAATCGGTAATCACCGACAAGTTCAATTCCCTGATAATTTTCGTCATATACTGAACGTGCCAGTTTATACAAATCGACCCCAACGCGAACACCATAGCGCTCAGATTTCATCGGTACTACAACCGAATCCTGCACCGTTGCTGCTTCCTGCGCCAATGACAACATTGGTAAAAGCAAAAGGATGCTAAAAATAAATACTGACGTGCGTCTCATCTTCGTTTTCAATGTTTGGCTGAACTACAGCTACTTCCTGAATCCACAGGCCATCGTTATTGTCTGTAAGTTCAAATGGAGTTTCAGGATCGAGCGCAAAAATGGTTTTGTAACCGCATGCGCGTGAAACATAAACATTTGTTCGAGTGTAATTTAATTTTAAAAGATCCTGATTTATATTGGCGTTGTTGCTGTTCAATTCAAATATATAAGTTACCGAATCCTCAGCAATAGAAAGCGGAATTTCAATTGAACTAACCGAGTTAAAAACTTGTAATGAATCGATCATTCCTTCGCCTGTAACTTCAAGGCTAGTAACGTTTTTTTCAACCGACGGATTATTCACGTCATAAAAAGTAACAATCAGTCGCGGTGTCGTTGCAGTTGTTTCAGCGCAGATATCGTCCTTTTCGCATGACGAGAAAGTAATGGCGAGAATCAGGATAAATGCGAGGAAAAATTTCTTTTTCATTAAATCATTCTTTTTTCCAAAAGTACGACATTTTCAACGTGATGCGTTTGTGGAAACATATCAACGGGACGTACGCGAGTAACGGCGTACATTTCATCGAGCAGCGCAAGATCGCGCGCCTGCGTTGCCGAGTTACAGCTTACATAAACGATTTTCGCGGCACCAACTTTCAGCAGTTGCTCAACAACATCTTTATGCATACCGTCGCGTGGCGGATCGGTGATGACAACATCAGGTTTACCATGCATGGCGATAAAACTTTCGTTGAAAACTTCTTTCATATCACCGACAAAGAATTCGCAGTTGGTGACATTGTTACGTTTTGCATTGGCTTTAGCATCAAGTATTGCAGCTGGAACCGATTCCACGCCAATCACCTTGCGGGCATTTTTTGAAACGAATTGTGCAATCGTTCCGGTTCCGGTGTAAAGGTCGTAAACAACCTCGTTGCCTGTTAATCCTGCAAAGTCGCGTGTGATTTTATAAAGTTCGTATGCCTGTTCGGAATTGGTTTGATAGAACGATTTGGCGTTGATGCTGAATTTCAGTCCTTCCATTTCTTCAAGGATGTAGTCACGGCCGCTGTAAAGGATGATCTCCTGATCGTATAATGTATCGTTTGCTTTTTGGTTGATGACGTATTGAAGCGACGTAATTTCCGGAAAGCGTTCAGCGACAAATGTCAGCAGCTGGTTTCGCTGTTCAACATCGTCTTCGCAAAATTGAATCAGCACCATAATTTCACCCGTTGACGCTGTTCGGATCATCAGTGTACGAAGCAATCCGGTGTGATTCCGCGGACTGAAGAAAGTAAAGTTATTTGCATTTGCAAATGCTCTTATTTCATTTCGGATAGAATTCGATGGATCTTCCTGAAGCCAGCATTTTTTGACATCCAGAATCTTGTCCCACATCTTTGGGATATGAAATCCAAGGGCATTTTTATCGGTGTAATTCAAGTCGGCGCCAATCTCGTCTTCTGTTAGCCATCGGCTGTCGGAGAACGAAAATTCCATTTTATTGCGATAGAAGAATTCTTTTTCGGAACCTAAAATGGGTTCAAATTCGGGTAATTCAACTTTACCAATACGTTTCAGATGATTATAAACTTCGTTATGCTTGTATGCGAGCTGCTGTGAATATTTCATGTTCTGCCATTTGCAGCCGCCACAGACTCCGAAATGAATGCACACTGGAGCAGCGCGATGTTCGCTGTATTCATGAAACTTTACAGCCTTTCCTTCGTAATACGCTTTTCGTTTTTTGAAAGTCTGTACATCTACAACATCACCCGGAACAACATTCGGAATGAAAATGACTTTGCCGTCAGGTGCTTTGGCAACAGAAACGCCTTTGGCACCTGCATCAAGTACTTTAATATGATGAAAAACTGCTTTTTCGGTATTTTTCCTTCCCATTCTGCAAAAGTAGTTATTAAATCACAAATATTTTTCTACTTTGAGGTCATGTATCAGACGTATTTAGCACTCATCCGCGGAATCAATGTTGGTGGCAAAATTGTAAAAATGGAACTGCTCCGGAAATATCTGTCTGAAGCCGGTTTTTCTGATGTGCAGACATATATTCAAAGCGGAAATGTTATTTTTAAAAGTGAACTATCCGCAAATATTCTGGCGGAGCAAATTGGTAAAGTTATTCTGCTGAAGTTCGGTTTTGCGGTGAAAGTTATTCTTAGGCAGCGTACAGACATAGAAAAGGTGTTGCTTCGGAATCCCTTTTTTGAACTAGAGCATAAGCAGACATATATCGTATTCTCTGAAGCAGTAGTCAATCCCGTAAAAATTGATGATTTTAACCAAGAGAGATTTCATCCGGATCTGATGGTGATTGATGGCGATATTGTTTATATCCACTATGGCACTTCTGCAGGAACGTCGAAACTGACTCTTCAGGTTCTGGAAAAACAGCTTGGTATCGTTGGCACCATGAGGAACCTCAATACTACAAATAAGCTTCTCGAGCTATTATTACTTCCGGAAAACAAATGATGCAATTTTGCTTTTCCATGATTTTCGTAACTTTAAAACTCACCAATAAACACAATTATGAAAAGAAATGCAACAGCAGTTTGGGAAGGTTCTTTAAAAGAAGGAAAAGGACGATTGACTACACAAAGCACAGTTTTACAAGATTCACAATATTCATTCAAAACCAGATTTGAAGATGGTGTAGGAACCAATCCCGAAGAACTTGTAGCCGCTGCTCACGCCGGATGTTTTACGATGCAGTTGTCTGCGTTCATTGGTGAGGCAGGATTTGAAATTCAAAGTATAGAAACGAAGTGTGACATCGACTTCAAAGACGGTTCAATTGTGAGTTCACACCTAACAGTAAATGCTAAGATTGAAGGAATCTCTAATGATGTTTTTCAGGAACAGGTAACAAAGGCCGAAAAAGGCTGCCCGATTTCGAAGTTGCTTAACACCGCTATTTCATCTGAAGCAGTGTTAAGCTAGGCGTTTAGGATAATATTGAGATTCTGTTTTAGTACATTTGCGCCGGGTGATTTCTCTCCGTAAGAAGGAATTTCAAGGTTTGATTTTAAAAATGATTACAATGACAGCATTAGATACAGTATCTTCAGAAGAAATGATGCATCTCGAGCACCAGCACGGTGCGCACAATTATCACCCCTTACCTGTTGTGCTTAGTCGGGGCGAAGGCGTTTATCTTTGGGATGTTGAAGGGAAAAAGTACTATGACTTTTTATCTGCATATTCGGCGGTAAACCAAGGGCATTGCCATCCGAAAATTGTTGGTGCACTTGTTTCACAGGCACAAAAACTGACGCTTACATCGCGTGCTTTTTTCAATGATCAGCTTGGACCTTACGAGAAATATATCACTCAATATTTTGGTTTTGATAAAGTGCTTCCGATGAACACCGGGGCAGAGGCCGTTGAAACTGCGATCAAGATCTGTAGAAAATGGGCGTACGAGCGAAAAGGCATCTCGGAAGAAAATGCTGTAATCATTGTATGTGATGGAAATTTCCACGGCAGAACAACTACTATTATTTCGTTTTCAAATGATGAAAATGCACGTAGAAATTTTGGCCCATACACTGGGGGTTTTATAACAGTTCCTTACGATGATATAGCAGCTTTTGAAGCGGTTATTTCGTCAAATAAGAATGTTGCAGGTTTTCTTGTTGAACCTATTCAGGGCGAAGCCGGTGTTTACGTTCCCGCCGAAGGTTATTTGGCAAAAACAAAAGAACTTTGTGAAAAGCATAATGTACTTTTTATTGCTGATGAAGTCCAAACGGGAATCGCACGCACAGGAAAACTTCTTGCTGTTCACCATGAAAATGTTCAGCCGGATATATTGATTTTAGGAAAGGCGCTTTCAGGCGGCGTTTATCCTGTTTCAGCAGTCCTTGCAAATAATGAAGTGATGGATGTGATCAAACCCGGCCAGCATGGTTCTACTTTTGGAGGCAATCCGATTGCTGCTGCCGTTGCAGTTGCTGCACTTGAAGTTATTACTGACGAAAACCTTGCTGAAAACGCCGAACGTCTTGGACAAATATTCCGTGAAAGGCTTGCTGCCTATATTTCGACTTCAAACATTGCTAATCTTGTTCGGGGAAAAGGACTGCTTAACGCAATCGTAATCAATGATACTGAAGACAGTTCAACAGCTTGGGATATTTGTATGGCACTAAAAGACAATGGCCTTCTGGCAAAGCCGACGCATGGCAACATTATCAGGTTTGCGCCGCCGCTGGTCATGAATGAAGAACAACTTATCGACTGTGTTACTATTATTATTAACACGCTGAAGAAATTCGAAAAGTAAAAAACAAAAAATCCGCTAATAGCGGATTTTTTTTTCAGAGAGAAGATTATTCCTGTTCTTGTTGTTGTTGTTCAGCTTTCATTTGGAGATTTTTAATGAAGTCCCGTTGTTCTTCTTCAGTCATTGTTGCACTAAGATATATAAATGCAAGCAGCGTAAGCGCACTTAAAATAATGCCGATGATCGAAAGGACACGGCCAATTTTTAAGTTATTGTAGTTCAAATAAACCTCAGGGCTCTGAAGATAAAGCTTCATATCTTTAGCGGCGAGGACCAGAGCCACGATTCCGAAAACAATCCCAATTCCATAGCAACAGCAAGTTACAATCGATATAATTCCGAGTACAAGAACAGTGGTAGCATTAGGTAAATTTCTTTTTTCCATAAAATGTTTTAGTTTGTTAGATGTTTGTCATTTTGTAAATGTATGAAATAATCATAATTGCTGCATTGCCAATTGCAGTTGCGATGATGACATTAGTATAGTTTCGAGTTTTATCCACTATATGCAGTCCAAGAAAAATGAAAAGTAAAATTGAAGTATAAATAGCCGGGAAAAAATGAAAAGCGTCCACAAACTCGCCTTTAAAAAGTGACATCAGTGCTCGCTGTGTTCCGCAGCCGGGGCAATCAATTCCGAAGATCTTCTTGTTTACGCACGGCAGCATATATTTTTCCACGTCCATTTTTACTGCAAGTTTAAGAAAAAAAGGAATAGCGAAGCCGCGGTATCGCCATATCTTTCATACTTTTGGCATAACCTTCCATCCATGAAAAAATTGTTATTTCCCGTTATTGTGATTGCCGTTCTGATTGCGGTTTATGAACAGGGTAAAGATCGTCCGAATGTATATATTACTATTGCGGCAGTTGTGGTGTTTATGTTTGGAATGATGAAACTCAGTGCCAAAACGCCTAGTAAAAACCAAGAGACAGAAGATGACAACGTATAGCAAAGGCGATCGCGTATCGGTTCTTGATGACAATGTTAATGGCGTTGTGCTGAGCGTATTCGGACAAAAGGTTACTATCGAAACGGATGACGGTTTTAACCTGACCTACGATGCATCTGAATTAATAAAATTTCAAAAAGCCAATTTTTTATCATCCGGATTTAACGTCAATGAGATAAAGAAGCAGAAAGAAATTCCGAAGCCACGCAGTTTTGTACGGGAAAAGGTAAAAGGCGAGATTCCACCACCGGAATTTGATCTGCATATCGAAAAGCTCACCAAGAACTTTCGTGGCATGTCAAACTACGACATCCTTAATCTGCAGGCAGAAACCGCAAAACGTCATGTTGAATTTGCGATCAAAAACCGAATTCCTAAAATCGTTTTTATTCACGGAGTAGGTGAAGGGATTTTGAAGGCCGAACTTGATTTTATGCTG
>DASWND010000046.1:0-3851 GCA_036399435.1 Flavobacterium sp. | reverse complement strand
GCTTACGGAAGTCCTTGTTCGATAACAGCTCCACTGGTTCCAACATTAGTTAACTGTGGTGAGACTATCGCTACTTCAGGATCTCTTATACCTGCTCCGAGTTTGCAATACGCAACATCATACAGGTTTGAGATCACCAATATGTCTACAAACCAAGTAACGACTATCGACAGGCCTACAAACTACTTCTCGTTCAATAATGTTCCGGGTTACAGCCCTGCAACTCAATATGGAGTTCGTGTTGCGGTAATGACAAAAGGACATTTCTCTGATTATGGTGATGCTTGTGAGATCACTTCTCCGGGCACTGCTGCGAGATTCGAAGAGGTTACGCCTAAAGCTGAAAATGCTTTCGCTGCAACTGCTTATCCGAACCCGTTTGCTGACAACTTCAGCATTGATGTAACCATATCATTGACTGAAACGATCAAAGTGAATATGTACGATATGACAGGTAGACTTCTTGAAACAAGAGAAGTTGCTCCATCAGAAGTTAAAGCACTTCAACTAGGTGACAGATATCCATCAGGAGTTTACAACGTGATTGTAACTCAGGGTGAGAATGTGAAGACACTTAGGGTGATCAAGAGATAAGTAGATGTTAGTATTTAGATACCAGAATCTAGATTTAATCTTAGAATAAAAGAAGCCTCTTCGGAAACGAAGGGGCTTCTTTTTTGATAACCCTCAGACGAATCGTCCGGAATTGTTGAAATAAATATTGGTTTTAAAATTGAATCACTGCTGCTAACATCGGTTACGGTGGCGTTTCAACGTACCTGAACCTTGTTCTTCCACTAAATTTTTTAACTTGCAAAGAGCTCTACATTCTTAGTGCCAAGAGGCAACCTGTAAGTAGACGAGAAACGCAGTGCGAAATTTCAAATAAATAAAATGTCCAAACTAAGACATAATAGGGAAAAGTTGAACCTCACGCAGGAAGAATTGGCTACAAAATCAGGCGTTTCAGTGAGAACGATCCAAAGAATTGAAGCTGGAACAGACCCTAAAGGATATACGCTCAAAGTATTATCAAATGCATTACATGTTGGTTCAAATGAATTGATTGATACGGTAGAAACCAAAGATTCAATAAATTCCCCGTTGATTAAACTCATCAATCTCTCCTCTCTGCCGGCCACCATTTTTCCTCCTTTAAATATTGCATTACCTCTTTTTATAATGTTCTTAAAAACAGAGTTCACTCCTATTTCAAAGCAGCTTGTATCGATTCAGATCTTATGGACGATACTTTTATTTATAATATTTATGATTGGTTCATTTATAAAAAATTGGCTCTCACTCGGAAGTAAGTTTATCTTAATTATAATGGTAATTTTAGTATTGAGCAACATTGCCATAATTCTTTTGGGCGCGATATCAATTGACAAACGCAAAAAACCTTTCGTTAAATTAAATTTTAGTTTTCTGTAAGCCTGCATGGCACTTCGTACTAATCTGACGGGGGTTTGGCGGGTTAATGTCAGCCATGTTTTTACATTGAAAATCAATTACTTTCGAATCTTTGTCGAAAAATAAAAATGATGAAAAGATTTCTTTCGCTGGCACTGACAGTATTTTTAATAGGATTAGCAAACGGGCAAGCAGATAAAAATTCGAAAATATTCCTGGCTTTAAAGAAACAGGACAGTATCTTCTTTGAGCGAAGTTTCAACCTTTGCGACATGGATTATTTAAATAGTGCTGTTCACAAAGATCTGATTTTCTATCACGACCAAAGCGGCATTCAAAACAGAGATGTTTTTATAGAAAACACTAAAAAATATATTTGTGGTGACACTACAAAAAAACCCATAAGAAAAGTTATGAAAGCAAGTCTGGAAGTGTTTCCAATGTATAACAACGGCGTTCTATACGGAGCTATACAAACAGGAATTCATGACTTTTACATAAGAGAAAAAAATAACGCAGACATACATACAAGCAGAGCGAAGTTCACCCATTTGTATTTGCTTGAAAAAGGAAATTGGCTGCTCAAAGAAGTTCTCAGCTATGACCACAAGAATCCATCTACAGAAACTAAAAGCACATTTGAGCAGGATATTGAAAAGCTTCTAGTACAGGAAAACGTACCCGCTTTAGGATTGGGAATAATTGAAAATGGAAAATTAAAACGGATTCAGGTCTTTGGCAATATAGACGGAGAAACACCTGCTTCATATAATTCGATCTTTAAAGTAGCTTCACTTACAAAGCCAGTTACAGCCTTAGTTACATTGAAGCTAATTAGTGCCGGAAAATTAGATCTCGATGAACCATTAGATAAATATTGGAAAGACCCCGATCTAAAAAATGACGAGCGTACAAAAAAACTCACACCGAGAATTATCCTTTCTCATCAATCAGGATTTCCTAACTGGCGTTATTTAACTACCAATAAAACGCTGTCTTTTGAATTTGAGCCTGGAACTAAATACCAATATTCGGGCGAAGGATTTGAGTATCTACGGAAAGCTTTAGAAGCTAAATTTGGTGAAAAATTAGAAGAACTTGAAGATTCACTAGTTTTTAAAGCTGCAAAAATGCATGATACTCATTTCTGGTGGGACAAATCAATGGATGAAAAGCGCTATGTAAAAAACTATGACAAAGATGGGAAAGCATACGAAACCGTAAAATACTTTCAGGCAAATGCTGCTGCAAATCTCTTAACTACTGTTGAGGACTATGGAAATTTTCTCTGCTATATTTTGAACGGAGCAGATCTGTCTCCCGCAGTTTATTCAGAAATGACAAAAGATCAGGTTAAACTCAAAGACAACGATTATTTTGGTCTTGGCTGGGAAAAATTAACGGGATTCAGTGGAGATGAATATGCATTGATGCACACTGGTAAAGACCCTGGCGTAAACACATTAGCTATTATGTTTCCAAAAAGCAAAAACGGCTATATAATCTTTCTCAACGGAGAAAATGTTGGAAAAATATACGAGCTATTACTGACAAAATATATGTACTTGGGTAATGAACTCTGGGATAGAAGATAAACTTCGCACAACCTGATTCAAATTTCTTCTTCAGCTAACCGCAACTTTGTTCTTCCATAAATATTTATAACTTGCAGAGAAACTGCTTTGCCATTCGCTCGTGCCAGTTGCCTGAACCCAACCGATCAACCGAGTAACATTTGCTGTCGCGTAACTATTAATATAATGAAGAAAGTCCTGATATTCCTCACCATTTTTTTTGTTGCACCGATGTTCGGGCAGTCCAAGATGGTCGTTGGGCAGAATCATACAATTTTTGTTGAGATTCCTAAAAATTGGTTGCAGGCTCAAAATGATCAGTTGCCTTTTTTTATAAAACCAGACAAAAAGGACGTAAGTTCCGAAACTTATATGTATGTATATGGAATTGATTATAGCAGCAAGCCCCACCTGGATGAATGGATCAAAGGCAACAATGAGTATATAAGCGAAAAATTCAAAGGTGTCAAAATCGATACTTTAGAATATAAATTTGACAACATCAAAAGCGGAGATTATCTGACTGGAGATTATCAGACCATTACATATCAATATCCAAATGAAAGATGTGAAGTTATACTTGTAATCGAATGTAAGAATACAATTGTGACGGCAGTATTATCTACAAAGGAAGAAGCGGAGCTTAAAGAACTTTTACCTTCATTTGTTGAACTATCAAAAACTTTAAAGATATTGGGGACAACATTGAAAGAAGATTAAAGCCGGCGGCCGACAAGGCATTTTGATGTTTTTTGCGTTAGAAATTTACTCGTCCATTACTTCTAATTGGCAGAAATGGTGCTTGCATTTGAGCACTAGATGGCGAAGAAGCTTTAAAGAACTACTTAAAAATCAACGATGAAG
>DASWND010000045.1:0-29686 GCA_036399435.1 Flavobacterium sp. | reverse complement strand
ATCAACATGGTTGTGGCGAGAAAATTCTCTTCGCCTTCTTTGTCTTTCTTCGCCCGATATCTTGCGATAAAACGGACGATTGTATTGTTAAGGCCAAAGTCCATTATTCCGAAATATGAGACGAGTGCGCCGATAAGGGTATAAAGCCCAAATTCCGAATCCCCAAGAGTCCTGATAATGAATGGCGTCATCATCAACCCGATAGTAGTTGTCAGGATGATTGAAACATACGAGAGCATTGCCCCTTTTTTAAGCTGGCTCATGATTTTGAATCGCCATACTGCGCCGTATAGTAATTTTTATACGCTCCGGAAGTGACGTTTTTGAGCCAAGTTTCGTTATTAAGATACCAATCAACAGTTTTATCAAGACCTTCTTCAAAGGTTACCGATGGCGACCATCCTAATTCCCGATTGATCTTTGAGGCGTCAATTGCATATCTCAGGTCGTGTCCCGGGCGATCTTTTACGTATGTGATCAGATTTGAAGACGAACCTTCTTCACGACCTAGCTTTTTATCAAGAATATTGCAAAGAAGCTTAACCAGATCGATGTTCTGCCACTCGTTAAACCCACCTATATTGTATGTTTGGTGATTTTTACCCTCATGAAAAACAAGATCAATGGCACGGGCATGATCTTCAACATACAGCCAGTCGCGGGTGTATCTTCCATCACCATATACAGGAAGCGGCTTGTTATTTATAATGTTGTTTATGAATAACGGAATCAGCTTCTCGGGAAAATGATTGGGACCATAGTTGTTAGAGCAATTTGTGATAACGTACGGAAGATCGTATGTTTCTCCGTATGCCCGCACAAAATGATCCGAACCGGCTTTAGATGCCGAATAAGGTGAGTTTGGGCTATAAGGCGTAGTTTCGGTAAAAAGACCTACTTCGCCAAGTGAGCCATAAACTTCGTCTGTGCTGATATGATAAAAACGTTTGCCATCGCCGTTATTTCGCCAATTTTGAACAACAGCATTGAGCAAATTGACGGTTCCAATAATATTAGTTTTAACAAATGCCATCGGATCTGTGATCGATCGGTCGACATGCGATTCCGCCGCAAGATGAATGACTCCGTCAAACCTGAGGTCTGAAAATAACTGATCTATAAAATTTGCGTCAGCTATATCACCTTTTATAAATGTATAATTGGGCACGTTTTCAATATCGGAGATATTTTCAAGGTTTCCGGCGTAGGTTAAAAGATCAAGGTTGTAAATATGGTAATCAGGATAATTTTTTACAAATCGCCTGACAACATGAGATCCGATAAATCCGGCACCGCCGGTAATTAAAATATTTTTCATCAGGATCTATTTAGAGATGTCCATCAGCATTTTTTCCAAGGACACCTTTTACGTCGAATATGACGCTAGTTTCATTCTTCAACATAGAAAAATCGATGTCGAGAAATTCTTTGTGTGCGACACCCAGCACGATAGCGTCAAATTGTTTAGCCGGCAATTCCTTTACCGTCGTCAAACCATATTCATGCATAACTTCATCAGGATTCGCCCAAGGATCGAAAATTGTAACGTTGATACCATATTCAACAAATGCTTTTACAACATCAACGATTTTTGTGTTCCTGACATCCGGACAATTCTCTTTGAATGTAATTCCGAGCATAAGCAGTTCACCACCACTTATAGCAATTCCTTTCTTGATCATCAGTTTTACAACCTGCGACGCAACGTATTCGCCCATGCTGTCGTTTAATCGGCGTCCTGCAAGAATAATTTCCGGATGATATCCATTTTCCTGTGCTTTTTGTGCAAGATAATATGGGTCGACACCGATGCAGTGTCCGCCTACAAGTCCGGGTTTAAATGGCAAGAAGTTCCATTTTGTTCCCGCGGCTTCCAAAACCGCATGCGTGTCAATATTTAAGAGATTAAATATTTTGGCAAGTTCATTTACAAAAGCAATATTGATATCACGCTGAGAGTTTTCAATGACTTTTGCCGCTTCTGCTACTTTAATCGAAGGTGCTAAGTGTGTTCCGGCAGTAATTACCGATTTATAAAGCTCATTGACGAGCACTCCGATTTCAGGCGTCGATCCTGCGGTAACTTTTAATATTTTGTCGACGGTATGTTCTTTATCTCCCGGATTGATCCTTTCAGGCGAATATCCTGCAAAAAAGTCGACGTTGAATTCTAATCCGCTGACACGCTCCAGAACCGGTACACATTCTTCTTCAGTCACACCCGGATAAACAGTAGATTCATAAATTACGATATCTCCTTTTTTAAGAACTTTTCCGACAGTATCACTTGATTTGTAAAGTGGCGTCAGATCCGGACGGTTATTCTTGTCGACGGGAGTTGGTACTGTGACAATATAGTAGTTGCAGTTTTCAATGTCTTTCAGATCAGCGCTGCAGAAGAGGCCTTTATCAGATGGAATTTCGTCGCTCAGCACTTCTCGTAAATCGGCTTCATCAACTTCTAGTGTATTGTCGCGCCCAAGCTGAAGTTCATCAATGCGATTCCGATTAATATCAAAACCAACAACGGGATATTTTGTTGCGAAAAGCCGCGCCAATGGAAGTCCAACATAACCTAAACCTATAACTGCAATTCTAATGCTCATTTGATAGTTTTATTGATTTGCTTTGGCTACGCTCCTATTGCCTGGTAAACAAATCCAATTTCAGATAATTTTTTGCCGTCGAGCAAATTTCGCCCATCGAATATGAAGGCGGGCTTGAGCATGTAGTCGTAAATTCTTTGCCAATCGTAGGTATTGAACTCGTCCCACTCGGTCAGTATGGCAATTGCGTGTGCTTTTTCGCAGGCAGTGTAAGGATCTCCATAAGATGCTACTCCTCGCAAGTTCTCCTCGGCCGATCTGGTTTCAAGATGATTTAGGTCTTGATAAATCTGCTCTTCTTCAACCTTTGGATCAAACACTGCAATTTTTGCCTGCTCATTTATCAGATCGTTTGCGACATATATTGCTGCAGATTCGCGCGTGTCGTTTGTGTCTTTTTTGAATGCCCAGCCAAGAAAAGTAATTTTTTTTCCGGCAACCGTGTTATAAAGCGTGTGAACAATCTTCTGAGCAAAACGCCGCTTTTGATGATCATTCATGATAATCACCTGCTCCCAATAATCGGCGACTGCTGTAAGGTTAAAAGATTTTGCAATATAAACCAGGTTCAAGATGTCTTTTTGAAAGCATGAACCGCCGAAACCAACCGAGGCTTTCAAAAATTTTGGCCCGATTCTGCTGTCCATTCCTATTGCACGTGCAACTTCTTTGATATCGGCGCCCGTTTTTTCACATAACTCCGAAAGTGCGTTGATCGATGATACACGTTGTGCCAGAAAAGCATTTGCAGTCAATTTCGAAAGTTCGGAAGACCAAACGTTGGTGGTCAGAATTTTATCAGTGCCTACCCAATTCGAATAAACATTTACCAAAGCTTCTATTGCTTCCTGGCCTTCGGGACTATCGTCGCCACCAATAAGTACGCGGTCCGGATTTATCAGATCCTGAATGGCTGTTCCTTCCGCTAAAAATTCTGGATTTGAAAGTATCTGAAATTGTACGCCGTTTCCGGTGTTGTCAAGTATGCTTTTAATTGCTTCAGCAGTTCGTACGGGAAGCGTTGATTTTTCAACAACAATTTTGTCATCTTTAGCAACTTTGGCGATTTGTCTTGCGCAAAGTTCGATGTGTTTTAAGTCGGCAGCCATTCCTTTACCGGCGCCGTATGTTTTTGTTGGTGTATTTACAGAGATGAAGATAAGCTGCGCATCGTTAATTGCTTTGTCTACGTCAGTCGAGAAGAAAAGGTTTTTTCCACGTGTTTGTGCAACAATTTCACTAAGTCCAGGTTCATAAATGGGGATGTTATTGACATCGGGATCGTTCCAGGAAGCAATCCTTTTTTGATTAAGGTCAACAACTGTGACTTGTATATCGGGACATTTTTGTGCTATGACTGCCATGGTTGGGCCTCCAACATATCCGGCGCCAATGCAACAAATTTTTGTAATTTTCATCTCATCTATTATAATGCAAATATAGCCTTTTATTTAACATTCACGGATTCCCGAAGGTTCTCCCAGTACCATTCTACAGCCTGCCTTAGACCTTCCTGAAACGAAAATTGTGGATTATATCCCAGCAATTGGCGGGCCTTTTCAATTGAAGCAAGTGAATGCGGAATATCGCCCGCGCGTTCAGGTCCGTGAATAAAAGGCACTTTTGAAATGGCCGGATCAAACTCACCGAGAAATTCCTTCAGATGGCCTACAAGATCATTCAGGGTATTTCGATCACCAAAAGCTGTGTTATATACAGTGTTTACGGCGTCGGGATTTTGAGTCGTCATCGCAAGTTCATTCATCTGCACTACGTTGTCGATGTATGTAAAATCGCGAGAATGCTTCCCATCGCCATTGATGACTGGACTTTCATGCGCCATTAGCTGCATGACAAATTTTGGAATCACTGCAGCATAAGCGCCATTCGGATCCTGACGCCGCCCGAAGACATTGAAATAACGAAGCCCGATAGTTTCGAGTCCGTAGGTTCTGCTGAAAATCTCGGCATATAACTCATTGACAAATTTTGTGATAGCGTATGGTGACAATGGTTTACCGATCTTATCCTCAACTTTTGGAAGCTCCTTTGAATCTCCATAAGTTGACGAGCTCGCTGCATATACAAATCTCTTCACACCTGCGTCCCTTGAAGCAACGAGCATGTTCAGAAATCCTGATACATTAACATCATTGGTCGTAACCGGGTCTTTTATTGATCTGGGCACAGATCCAAGCGCGGCCTGATGAAGCACAAAATCTGCGCCTTCGGCAGCCCTGTAACAATCCGCGATGTTCCTGATGTCACCTTCGATCAATGTGAAGTGATTATTTTCTAAGAAAGGCTCTATATTGTGTTTATGGCCAGTGGCAAAGTTGTCCAGGCATGTAACCTGATAATTTTTGCTAAGAAAGTGAGCGCATAAATTCGATCCGATAAATCCGGCGCCACCGGTAATAAGAATTCTTTTACTGTCAGTGTCTGTCATTATGATTACTTATTTCGTCGGATAAACTTCCTGTATAATTTTTCCCAAAGCGTTCGTGGCTCTTCCTCATCGTGGTACCCTTGAGCATACGAACCATAGCCATAGCCGTAACCATATCCATAGCCGTAACCTGAACCGTATTTAGCCTTATTTTGGTAGCCGTTAAAGACAATGCTAACGTTTCTTAACTCGCCGCGTAAATGCCTGTTATTCAATACAGTGATCATGTCTTTCTTGGTGTAGTTCTGCCTCATGATGTAAAGCGTAACATCGGCATATTGAGCGAGCTCTATCGCATCAGAAACAAGTCCCACAGGCGGCGTATCCAAAATAACATAGTCATACCGCGACTGCAATTCAGCCATAAAAGCGTCCATCGGATCACCAATAAGTAATTCGGACGGATTTGGCGGAATAGGTCCGGAAGTGATGACATCAAGAAAAGGTATGTGCGTTTTTTGAACGACCTCATCGAGTGTCTTCTGTCCAATTAAATAATTCACAACACCTAAGTCATTTTTAATATTAAAATCGTCAAAGATCTTTGGCTTCCGAAGGTCAAGCCCTACGATAACACATTTCTTTTCACTTAAAGCAAAGACAGTTGCGATATTGATGGAGCAGAAAGTTTTTCCTTCTCCGCTGATCGATGAAGTCAACATGAGTGTCTTTGCGCCTTCAATACCTTTGTTTTTGTAGAGGAACTGAAGTGACGAGCGTATTGCCCGAAAAGTTTCCGCCAGTGCTGATTTAGGTTTTTCGAAAACTGACAAATTGCTCGAATTTCGTTTTACACCTATAACTCCAATAATTGGAATTTTGGTCAGCTTAGCAATGTCATCCGTGTTAAGAATAGCATTTTCAATAAAAAAAATTGCAAAAACGCCGAAAAGCGGGATCAACAATCCGAGGAAAAATGCAAGAATATAATTTACGCTTGTGTTCGGGCCAATTTGACCGCCACCGATATCTTTCGCAGGATCAAGAAACTGAATGTCAGAAATGGCAGAAGCCTGTACAATTGTCGCTTCATTTCTTTTTTCTAGAAAAGTACTGATAATCTTTTCATTCAAATCGTACTTGCGTCTGATGCGTAGGTACTTCTGCGTATCTTCCGGCAATTTCTGAATATTTCCTTCAATGCTGTTAATCTTTGCAATGATCATATTCCGGTCGTATTCTAGCCCGGAACGCGTTGTGGTGATATTTTCAAGTAAAACTTTTTTCAGCGCTTGAATCTGACTATCAAAATTGCGAAATATTTTCTCGCTTTTCATATTATATGCAAGCTCAGATCTTTCTGTCGACAACTGTATCAGCTTTGAAACATTTACTACAATATTCGGATCATCAATACCTGCTACTGAAGGCGCTGGCAGCTTTGAGAAGTCGACACTGCTCTGCAAATATTTTCGAATTTGGTCTAAATAAGCAATTTTGCGATCAACGACATCTCTCTGAACCTCAAACTCGAGTACTTGATCAGAATACCTTCCACCACCTTGCTCAACGTCATAAATATTACTGTTTTTGGTAAACGACTTCAAAGCATCCTCTGACATCTTCAAACTGTCGTCCATATTACGTAGCGTTTCATCTATAAAATCAATAGTATTTTTCGCAAATTGATTTTTCCGCTTAAGCTGAGTTTTGATCAGGATTTCTACAGTAGAGTTCAGATAATCAGCCATACGGGCTTTGTTGGCACCCGTCAATGATAAAGTCATTATCGAACCGGATTTCTCATCTATATCAGCCTCCATTCCTCGGTATTTTGCAACAACCTGATCGAAGTTACGGAACCTGATGAAGTATTCATTTCCAATGTAGGTTCCCGGGTTTTCATTAATCTCGAGCCTTATGTTCAGAAATGGTACAGAAACCTGTTGGCCGACACGATAACGTTTTACAAATTCACCAACAGCCACGGAGGTGTGAGTACGGCTATTGTCATGATAATGAATAAGGGGGACACTGGTAGTTTCAAATGGAATCCTAACTTCATATACTGAAGGAGTGACAAATTTAATACCTATCAACTTGTCAAACAGCTGGCCTGCCATCGAATCAGGTTCTACATAAAAAGGAACTTCACCATACACATCCTGCATATAATATTCGCCTTTTTTTACGTAGTCGATAAAATAATTCAGTGAATCAACCACGGCTTCGTTATGCGACCGCGATTTTATTGTTGAAGCAACATTCTGGACCTGATCTGAAGTTCCGCCCCAGTTAAACACAAGGCTGGTTGTTGTAGTAAATAATGGGTTGTTCTGTTCCTTAATTGCAATCGTGGTCTTCATCTCGTAAACTTTTTCTTTACGGATATTTACCTGGTATGCGATTGTAAACGCAATTATTAAGCTGGCAATAAACCACTGCCAATAGCTTGCAATCTTAAGTACGAAGCCTTTGAAGTCAAAGTTGCTTTTGTTTTCTAAGAATGAAAGATTATTTGTATCAAGCATGCGCTGATGTTGTAATTTTTATTGAGTTAAAAGAAGAAAGGTGGTTGTAACAAGTGTTAGTACCGAGATAATAGTAGTGAACGACTGCAATCCGGTGGTTCCGGTTCCCCATGCTTTTTGTGGCAATGGCTTGACGTAAATGTAGTCGTTAGGCTGCAAATAGTAATATGGCGACTGCATAGCAGCTGCATCGGTAAGGTCAATGTTGTGGATTTCAGTTCCATGTGGGAATTGACGTATTACAGATACACTTCTTCTGTCACCTGTAACCGTAATATCCCCCGCGTTCGCAATAGCTTCCATAATATTCACCTTTTCCTGCATCAATATTTGCGAACCTGGTGAGGTTACTTCTCCATTTATTGTATATCTGAAGCCGGCAAGTTTGACATTGACATAAACAGCTGCTTCCTCCCGAAAATATTCTGCAAGCAACTGCTGCTCGATCTTTGATCGCGCTTCCTCAAGCGTAAAACCAAGTACATTTACTTCACCTAAGATGGGAATACGAACATTTCCATGATCGTCTATTGTATATCCTGTGAAATAAAGAGTTTCGTTCGTTTGATTGCCTCCGGTCGAAGGTGTGACATTAAACATTTCAACTAACTTGGGGTCAATGGCTTTTATCGAAATGCTGATTATATCATTTGTTTGCAGCCTGTATGGCTTTAGGGCAATAGCACTGATAGGCTGCGGCTGCGCATTTCCGCTTTTATTTTGCAGGTATGTCAGGTTTCTGGTCGGAACACAAGAAGTAAAAACTAATCCTGTAAGTAACAGGAGATAGATCAAAAATTTATTCATTGTAAAACAGCATTAGCAAACAAAGATAGTTTTTCATTTACAATTACGAAAATAGCACGAAGTTAGCCTGTTTTAAAGG
The DNA here is from genome assembly GCA_036399435.1 of Flavobacterium sp. GTDB lineage: Bacteria > Bacteroidota > Bacteroidia > Flavobacteriales > Flavobacteriaceae > Flavobacterium. The sequence continues at coordinate 21,274 of DASWND010000045.1, read as the reverse complement.
AATCCTGAAAAGGAACACGCTGCAGGATACTTCGTCCTAAAGTTACTTCGTCGGCATATTCCAATTCATCACCGACTGAAATTCCGCGTGCAATTGCAGATGTAATAATGTCATATTCTTTGATTTGCTTATAGATGTAAAAATTAGTTGTGTCCCCTTCCATTGTTGGACTTAAGGCAAAAATCAGCTCCTTAATATTTCCTGCACTGATTTTCTGTACAAGTGTCGATATATTTAGTTGTCCGGGGCCGATACCGTCAACAGGCGATATTTTCCCTGACAGAACGTGATATATACCACGATATTGATTTGTATTCTCTATCGCCATAACATCACGAACATCTTCAACGACACATATAACGCCATGATTACGTGATTTATTAGAGCAGATCTCACAGATCGCGGTATCTGAGATATTATGGCAGCTTTCGCAGAATCTAATTTCATCTCGCAAGTGCAACAGTGCTTCCGCCAAAAACCCTGTCTGGTCGGCGGGCTGCCTCAACAAGTGCAAAACCAGGCGTAGTGCCGTGCGTTTTCCAATCCCCGGAAGCCGTGACATCTCGTTAACTGCACGTTCTAAAAGTTTTGACGAAAATTCCATGGTGCAAAAGTAGGGCTTTTTCAAAACTTAAAAGTTAAAGCTTTTTTGTATTTTGCGGCATAAACCAGCTCTTGATGACACCCATCGCAATTTTGTCCCTGATCATAATTTATTTTACAATCCTACTCGCTATTTCGCATTTTGTAAGCAGAAAAGACAGTGGAAATGAAGCTTTTTTCAAAGCGAACAACAATTCAAAATGGTATCTCGTCGCTTTTGGAATGATCGGAACCGCGTTATCGGGCGTCACTTTTATTTCAGTGCCTGGCGAAGTGGGTTCAGTCAACGGAGAGCAGTTTAAATACTTCCAGTTTATTATCGGAAACGCGATCGGATTCATCATAATTGCCAAGTTGTTGCTGCCGCTTTATTATAGAATGAATCTGACTTCGATCTACGGATACATCGAAAAAAGGCTTGGAACATATTCATACAAAACAGCAGCGACGATCTTTCTGATCAGCAGGACGATCGGTTCGGCTTTTAGACTTTATCTTGTTGTCATTGTTTTACAAAGATTTGTCTTTGATTATTATGGGATTCCATTTGCAGTAACAGTACTTTCGTCACTCGCCTTTATATTTGCCTATACGTACCGAGGCGGCCTAAAAACAATTATTATCACTGATACGCTTCAGACATTTTTCCTGGTAACGTCTGTTTTTCTTACTATATACTTTATATGCGACAGCCTTGATCTTGGGGTTGTGTCGGCATTTGAAGCGGTGAAAGAGAGTAATTATTCAAAAGTTTTCTTTTTTGAAGATTTTTTGGGCAGCAGGTTTCATTTTGTGAAGCAGATCTTAGGTGGGATATTTGTAACCATTGCAATGGTCGGACTTGATCAGGATCTTATGCAGAAGAACCTCAGCTGTAAGAACATTGGTGAAGCCCAGAAAAATATGTTCACTTTCACCGGAATTTTTCTGTTGATCAACATTTTCTTCTTAAGCGTTGGTGCTCTCTTATATATTTATGCTGAAAATAATGGTATTGAAGTTCCGAAGGATCTTATAACGGGAAAGCCGCGAACAGACCTTTTGTTTCCTGAAATTGCTTTTAATCATCTGGCTTTGATTCCGTCGATCGTTTTTTTGCTCGGACTCACTGCTGCCACATTCGCCACTACCGACTCGGCGCTAACCGCTTTAACAACCTCTTTCTGTGTAGATTTTCTAGGAATGGATAAAGCTGAAAATGCTTCTCGTCCGAATATGGTTCGAACGCGGCATTTTGTCCACATTGGTTTTTCGTTCCTGATGTTTTTAGTTATAGTCGGCTTTAACAGGATCAACGACGCATCGGTGGTTGGAATGATATTTCGAGTCGCCTCTTATACGTATGGTCCGCTGTTAGGATTGTACAGCTTCGGGCTGTTTGTTAAGAACCGCGCTGTTAAAGACAAGATTGTACCTCTAATATGTCTGCTATCTCCTGCAATTACATATTTAATAACTGAGAATTCAAAGACACTTTTCTTCGGATATGTCTTTGATAACGAACTTATAATCGTGAATGGGCTGATAACATTTATCGGACTTTACCTTATCAGCAGGCCAACACTTGATCAGACCGAATTTTAATATTGGTTCATCGAAAGCATGACAAGTGTGCATGCAATTTCAACTTCAATTTTGTTTTGGCGCAGCAACTGATAAAATTCGGGATTTTCTGTTCCCGGATTAAAAATTACCCTCTTGGGTTCTAAATCTATAATGTAGTTGTAATAATCGCGCTGCCGGCTTGGGTTCAGGTATAAAGTAACTGTGTCAATATTTGTAAGCGGTAGTTGTTTTGTATGGATTTTAATTCCGGAAACTTCTTCCTCCTTTAGTCCAATGCCAACAACCGGATAGTCGTGATTTACAAGTTTTTTTATTGCCATGCATGAATACCGCGCAGGATTCGCGGAGGCTCCCAGCACCAATGTCTTTTTATTTTTCATTAGAATAGCAATTTTGAATGTTACTTCCTATAAAAATAGGAAATAGTTTACATAGTTCAAGTCGATTGTAGAGCTGGTCCTGTTAAGCTTTTGGTAAAAAGACCTCTGCCATCATACAACGTGCACTTCCGCCGCCACATGCTTCAATAGTGTCGAGACTTGAACTTAAAATCTGGCCATATTTTTCAAGATGCGCAACTTGCTTCGGATTCAGGCATTGATGTGCCGCGGCACTCATTACGATGTAGCGCTTATTATCGGCACCCTGTAGTTGAAGCATGTTTCCCGCAAAATTATCAACCTGGTTTTCCGTAATTAAAATTACTTCCTTACCATCTTTCTTTAAACTGTCAAGCACAGCTTTACGCTCTTTTTTATCATCAATACAATCTGCACAAACGACCGCAAAATTTTCAGCCACGCACATCATTACGTTTGTATGATAGACAAGCTTCCGTTCACCATTGACGTTGTGGAACGCTTCAAAAATAACCGGTGTATATTCGAAATCCTCACAAAACTCGATGAACAGTTCTTCATCAGCTCGCGGCGATAATGCGCAATAGGCTTTGCTGTTTGCGTGATCTAAAACCATGCTTCCGGTTCCTTCAAGAAAATAGCCATCTTTTTCGGCCTCAGTATAATCTACAATGTTAGCAATCTCAAATCCTTGCTCCTCAAGCATGTCCAGAATATCTTCCCGACGTTCTGAACGCCGGTTTTCAGCATACATTGGATAAAGCGCTACGTCTTTATTTTCGTGAAATGATATCCAGTTGTTTGGGAAAATCGAATCAGGAGTACTTGGTTCAAGCGTATCTTCGATTACTATAACATTAATGCCCACAGCACGAAGTTTAACAACAAACGCATCAAATTCCTGTTGGGCTCTTGAGTTTATTGAAGGCTGAAGTAGATTCTCAACCACCTTTTGATAATAATTGTTGACAGCAGTCTGTTCATTCATCCTAAAAGCGACCGGACGGATCATCAAAATGGTATCTGTAATCTGCTTCATGGTAGTAACTTCATTTTCGATTTTCATAATTAATCCCGTATTAGTGGCAAAGTTGAACAACGCAATAATCCTTCCTGTTTTGAAATTTCCGCATATGGAACTTTCTCAACCGTATATCCGTTCTCGCTGAGCCAGGTGTTTAATCTCGTAAAATTTTCTTCAGAAACGACAATATCGTCAGAAATTGAAAACACATTTGAATGCATGTGATACATTTCGTCACGGGTTATATGGAACAGGTTTTCTTCTCCAAATAACGACACAAGATATTTATAATCTAAAATGTTTCCAAAGCCCCCTTTGTATATGATTCCCCTTCCATGTCCGATTGGCTGAAAGCAGCAGTCAAGGTGAAGCGCATTGTCACGAGCCTCTGTAAACGATTTAACAAGATCAAATTCTTTAATGATCTTATTCGGAAAAAGGTCTCGGATAAATTCGACTGCATGATGATTCGTACGTGCGGTTTTTACTTCAGAATAGTCCAAACCTTTATATGTTCCAATAAAAATATGGTCCTTCCATAGCATAACATCACCACCTTCTATGTGGACTTCTTCAGGAGGCGTAATCACCTTTTCGGGCGCGATCTGGTCGATTACGTACTTTATTGCTGCTAATTCAGGTTCGCGGTCCGGAAGAATGTTCGCATTTATAAATAAGTCATCAATAACAAATCCGATATCCCGCGTGAAAATCTGGTTACAGCATTCGAGGATTTCCGGACGAAAAACCTTTATATCATATTTATGGAATACGTCATTAATCGCATCCATTTCCCTAACCATATCTTTTTCGTTGGGATAAGTTCCATTTACAATGTGCTCGCGGGATTTGGGGTCATAAGCATCTTCTTCTGCTGGTGTTGGGCCGTTATTTTCTGCAGTCCCCAATATAACTGCACGTAATCTTGAAGTTTCGTCTTTAACATTTAATTCTAACATATCATTCTGCCATTTTTTGGCATCCGGTGCAAATATAAAAAAAGCTTCTCCAAAAGGGAAGCTTTTAATAATTGCGTTGCAAACGTTTTAGTGAATTGCTATTTTTTTGATCTCGTTAAAGTTTTGGCCGTTCACCGAAAGGATATAAATACCAGACGAAAGCCCCGAAACAGGTAGAGAATAGTCTTCTGAAATACTGACATGTGTCTTTTCAAAAATTATGCGACCATTTGAATCTATCAACTTTATAGTAGCATCTCCCATTGCGTTCCCCCTATTTTTGATGAACAATGCTTCCGAAGCAGGATTTGGATACACTGCAAACATTTTGTCATTCGTATTCACGCCTAAACTGCTGGATACATTGACGGATCCGCGATAAGGAATCGTATTTTGTTTAACTATAGTCACTTTCAACTGATCTTCGGTAAGCAACGTTGGGATCGTAATAGTAGCAATGCCATCCACTGTGAAACCACTTCCCACCAGAATATTATTATGCGTAATGGAAACAAGTGCATCAGAGGTGTTGGATGCGATATGAATATCTGCGCCTGAAATGCTGATCTCTTCCTCATGACTTGCATATATTGCCGTTGGAACTGCGCTTCTGAATGTCACTGATGGGTCACCGAAAAAGATCCACGTCTGCATAACTTCCTCAGCGGTGTTACTTTGATCGTAATCTTCAAGCATGCTGATCTGACCATTATAAAAAAGTCCGCCAAGTGTAGTTTTATTGTTGCTAAGGTCGCTGCGGGTGATCAATTCTGCCATTTCATCCTGCGTTTGCATTGGCTCAGACCACGCCATCAAGATCGAAGAACCACATGACGCGATCGCTCCTGCCGGCGAGTTATCTGAAGATTGCCTAACTGTAGTAAACACCTCGCACAGCGAATTTCCGCCGACAAACGTTCCATTGTTGCATGCCACCGAAATGACGAAAGGATATTGGCCGGCGTTCAATAGTGAATAAACATTATTTGATGAATAAGAACCTGTTGACATGATTTCTGTTGCGCCGTGTCCAGTATAATTTAGAATTCCAACTCCACTATTCAATGCTTCAGAAATTGAGCCTGCCGTTGGACTGCCAGATAGATCATTGATGCCATGAGCACCGTCGTAAAACTCATAAATTTGGTTGTAGCCATACGCAGTCAACTTATCACCGATGTTGCGCAAATGCTGCCAATCAGCCTCACCATCATCGCCAAATCCCATTCCTTCGTTTGATCCTATACCGGCGGCTTTGATCATCCAATCGCCATCTGCCGGTGCAGTTTCATATTCAACCACCTTCTGCACCATAGCTTCAACATCGGAAATAGTTCCGGAAAGGCGCCCGACCATCAATTCTGGGAACAAATCGGTGCCAAGGATCTGCCCGTAGTAACTGTCGCTGTAAAGCTCTTCATTTGCGCCTGTTGTTCCATACGAGAACGTAGGAAGCTGCTCATGATCTCCCACTAGTTGTATATAAACCAGATTAGGATTGGCAGCAAAGAAACTCGTTATATAGCTTTTGATCGAAATGGGATCGGATCCTGTTTGATCTAGAGTAACTACAGTGGTTTTGATTCCTCTTTCGACCTTCCAGTCGATCATTGGCTGTAGTGATGGGAGATATGAAGATGGAGTAATTATCAGCAATTCACCTTCATCCTGCAGCGGCAAGTAAGCAGGCATATTAGCATAGAGATTTCGGTACATCGCTTTGTACTCTTCACTTTTTTCCTCTTTTGATAAAGAAAGTTCATTATCACCTGCAATCGCAGGATTGACAGTAACATGAACCGAAATATTCTTATAAACACGCAGTACTTTCGTTACCGGATTATATTGGTATGGGAAAAACGATACTGTTATTCCGCGTGTATTTCTAAAGATAAAAGGATTACCAGCTTTAGCAATCTGCCCTGGGTAAAATGCATTCTGACTGTACGTTGAACCAAATTCGTATGCAATATCCGCCGGACTGACATTCCGTTTTAAGCTTCCCTTTGAAGGAAGAACAGAAACATTCTGATACTCGGTATAACTGTCGAAGGTAACCTCAATTGTGGGAACTCCGCTTGCTGCAATATTCAGTGATTCGGTATACATTGGCATCGCCGGCATTCCCGCTTCCATTGTAAAAACTGAACTTAGCGTGGAAAAATCGTGATATTCGGTGCCGTTGACAATCTTGGTCTTTTGGATATATGTTGGGACATTCTGCTGAAGCACGTTTGAAGATGGGCTTTCTGAAAGAAGTTGAATCTCCTGCGCATTAAAAGAAGCAGAACTTATAAGAACGAAAATAAATAGAAGGTAATTTTTAACCATTAGAATGAATTTAGAAGCTCCTAATGTAAAAAAAATTTGGCTACCACAATAACTTTATTACCTTGATTTTTAGCACGGTAATATTCTAGACCGGGTTTTGAATTCTTTTTTAGTTTTGAAATTCAACCATAGATCAGCTCTTCTTCACCCATACGCCTGCAATATTACGCCCATTGATTTGAGCAGTGTTTATGTAGCCCTGTTCCCGCTCGCGATAAGGTTCTGGCAAACTGCTTTTAAGATCACCGTAAAAAGCGTAAGAACGCAAACTGACCAGATCAAAGTTTACAAGCTGTTCTGTAAGAAATTTAATTGAGATCCCTTTGTTTTTGGTTTCGGACGGAGTTTCTACGTGTATATCAGTCACGCTCCAAATTTCATCGGCACTCATTCGCTTTGTGATCGTGCCCTCTTTTAGCAACTGGTCATTTATCCTGTCTATATAATCTTTTCTGTTGAGGAGCCGATTTATGTAACGAAGAATTGGTTTTGGAATTAACGATTTTGCACTACTTCCTTTACGATTTTCCTTATGCAAATCATATTCTTGTTTTCGCATAACATAATCCGGATCGGCAAGATAATCGCCGTTGGGATCCTGAAGATGTATCAGAATTCCGCCTGCTCTAATTACACTATCAACTTGCTGAAGAAAAATTTTCAGGTCCGGGATATGATGCAATACAGAACTGATAATCACAACGTCAAACGTGTCTGTGACAGAACTTAAGTAACCGTTGATCAGTTTATAAGGCTTGTTCCATTTCGTTGCTTTTAATTCGGCCTGCTTCAGCATGTTTGGAGAAGAGTCTAGCAACGAAATATGCACAATCTCGGGACCGAGCTTTGATTGGAGAAGCAACTGCGTACTTAAGCCTGTGCCGCAGCCGATATCCAAAAGCTGCAAGCGCGAAGGGACATATCCGAAAAAGGTTAAGACATCAGCTACCAGCAGATCTATCTGATCTTTGAGGCTGTCCCACATATCGGAATGGTGAACATCGTAATGTGCAGCTTCAAAATCATGAAAAACAACATTAACACGATCTTGGAATTCTTCTGCTGATGCACGGCAACCAACCTTTTTCATTAAAGGCTTTAGCTGTTGGTATGACATTACGATGCTATGTTTGAAGTGGCAACACAGTTGATATTTATCAATATCCTCTTGTTATCGTTGATCCATTGGTTTAAAGTCGCGTAAAGGATGACCTGTGTAAACTTGCCTTGGACGGCCGATCGGCTCTTTGTTGACACGCATTTCTTTCCATTGCGCAATCCAGCCGGGAAGACGCCCGATTGCAAACAATACTGTAAACATGTCAGTTGGAATTCCAAGTGCACGATAGATGATTCCGGAATAGAAATCAACGTTAGGATACAGTTTGCGTGATACAAAATAATCGTCAACCAGCGCAGCTTCTTCAAGCTTTTTAGCAATTTGCAGAATAGGATCATTCACACCTAATGTTGAAAGAACCTCATCAGCAGCCTTTTTAATAATTTTCGCGCGCGGGTCGAAATTTTTATAAACCCTATGGCCAAAGCCCATTAATCGGAATGGATCATCCTTGTCTTTGGCTTTTGCCATATATTTGTCGGCATCTCCACCGTTCTTCTGAATTTCTTCAAGCATCTCAAGTACTGCCTGATTTGCACCACCATGAAGCGGACCCCAAAGTGCAGAAACACCGGCTGAAATTGAAGCAAATAAACCTGCGTGTGACGAACCAACCATTCGTACTGTGGAAGTGGAACAATTCTGCTCATGATCTCCGTGAAGGATGAACAATTTGTCAAGCGCATCAATAACAGCTGGATTAGCTGTATATGGTCCTGTCGGAAGCTCAAACATCAACCTCATGAAATTTTCTACGTAACCTTTAGTATTATCGTAGTAGTTCAAAGGATAACCCATGCTTTTTCTGTATGTCCATGTAGCGATGACAAGAAACTTCGACATGGTTTTGCAAACAGCTTCATACATTTCCTTTTCATTGTCGACATTGACCGACTTAGGATTGAATGCCGTTAGTGCGCTCGTCAAAGCCGACAATACGCCCATAGGATGTGCAGTTTTTGGAAAACCATCAATGATGTTTTTCATTTCCTCATTTACGAGGCTGTATTTGCGAATATCTTCTTCAAATTGCTCTAGCTGTGCTTTAGATGGCAGTTCACCGAATATCAATAAAAATGATACCTCAAGAAAACCTGCTTTATCAGCCAGGTCTTCGATTGCATATCCACGGTAACGTAAAATCCCTTCTTCACCATCAAGGAAGGTGATTTCACTTTTGCATGCGCCTGAATTTTTGTATCCAGGATCAAGTGTAATTGCACCTGTTGCTCCACGTAGTTTGTCGATATCAATAGCAACTTCGTTTTCAGTTCCGACAATTATCGGAAACTCATACTTTTTGCCGTCAAATTCTAATATGGCAGTTTTAGACATAATATATTGAGAAAATTTAGTGTATAAATAGATTTTAACAAAACTAAGTAAAACAACTGTAATTAAAAAGATGCTGGCAAGAATACTGCAAGTTCTTATGATACAATCTTTTTAAAATAAGAAAGCCCACCGTATAAACAGCGGGCCTTCAAACCTATTTACTCAACTCGAACTTAACTTACTTTTTGATAATCTTCTCCGTATGTACACCATTTTCTGATGTGATCCGCAAGAAATAAACACCAGTATCTTTATCTGCCATGTCTATGACGGCTGTCTGTTTATCGAAGATCTTCGTTTGAAGCAATCTTCCCTGAATATCAAATATTTCAACCGACTTGATGTTTGTCGCCATCTTGATATTTAGAATTTCACGTACAGGATTTGGATATACTTCTACAGCTCCGATTTCGTTGTTGCCAATTCCCAGCGCAACGAACGCAGTAGTGGCATTGTTGGTCTCAATTGGATAGTTATAATCAAAGTAGATATTAGCTCTGTTTGATACGCTTTCGCCTACAATAATTGATTCACGTGTTTTAACTTTCAATAGAATATTCCCGTGGCCTCCGATCCCAAGATTTATTCCGTCGAATATAAATTCGGCTTTATTACCCGAAATCCGCGCATTAGCAGGATGTGAGCTATGCATAACCTGCAGTGTGCTGATGTCGAACTGGTCAGGGTTAATAATGTCTTCTACAACAATATTTTCAGCGATAAAATTTCCTGTATTTTCAAAGTTTATCACATAATGCAGATATCCTCCAATTTCCGTTGGAGCCACAACATCTCCTTCAACACATTTCTTATCATTAGGATCGAACGAACCAACTACAACCTGGTTAAGATCAAAATTGTTGTCAGCAGGACTTTCATCTGCTCCCGACAAAGATGCAGTTGCTGAAAAAGCAAGATTATCATCAATATTTACTGCCGGAACCTCTGTCGGCGCATTGACATTTAAGGTAATCACCACGGCACGGCTTTCGAACGGGTTTAGATTACTGTAGTTCCACGCTAGCGAACCTGCGGCTGATGCATCGGGTGCAGTTGAAGCAGATATCAGATCAAGAACTGAATCGTCATAAGTAAAAGTTACATTACCTGACAAAACCTGGTTCCCGTTGTTCTTGTACACAACCTTGTAGATCGCATCAAATCCGGGACGTGCAGGAACTATTGGCGCGATAACAACTTCTATATCGTTATGGATACCATTCGCAGATACACAAAAGTTCTCAGTGGCTGTATTGTTGTTGTTATCTGGAAAAGTTACATTGGCATTGTTCGGAGAAAAGTTGAAGAACGACATATTTTCAATTTGCGGAGTCATCGTAAAAGTTCCGTCCTGGGTAAAAAATCCGTAGTTACCTGTTGAAGTCGTAAATGCATATCCTTCTTCAGTTCCGTTTGTAATGTGCATTTTTATGAACGACTGCGGCAAATCAGATGCATCACATCCATTGTTTTCGAGATCGTATAACAATGTACCGCTAATTGTATTGAAATTTCCACCGGGTGTGAAGTTACAATAAGTTGAAGTTTGTGAGCCATCGTTAACAAACCAATTATCGGTTGGAACATCCTCTTCTTCATCAATGCAGATATATTGCACGTTTTCAGCAAAACTCATTGTTGACAATTCGATATTACTATTTACGTAGCCATTTTTTAAATTGATATAGGTCAAACCTAAGTTGTTATTCAGACCAATGATAAAGGCAGAACCACCGGGAACGTTATTTAGGCTTGGCTGATATGCACAATCTGAGAGATCGATTTCAGTGAGTAAATTATCCTGAACGTTTACTTGATATAAATGAGGAAGGTTATTCAACTCCACATTTGTAATCTGATTGTATCCCAGATATAAACTCGCGAGATCATTTTTGTCTGAAAGTGTGAAATTTGTCAAATTGTTATAGCCGGCATTTACGATCCAAATCCCTGGAATATTGCTTAGATCCAGTGAAGTCAGCAGGTTGTGATGTGCATAAAGCGTTGTTAACGATGTCAGCGGCGCCAGATCTAAATTCGAAATCAAATTGTCACTACAGCTTAATCCGGTGAGTCCGTTGGGTAATGAAATTGTCGATATCTGGTTATTCTCACAATTCAGGTAATTTAAAGAAGTTAACATACTTACATCAAGGGAAGTAATTGCGTTATTGTTGCAATAAAGCTGCTCCAAATTTGTAAAAGCCTCTATTCCCTGCATATTTACGATATCATCCGATATTCCCAGAGAAAGAAAGATAATTTGATACGCTTCCACATATTGTATTTCACCATCTGAATTTGTATCAATAGTAGTAAAAACGTCTAAAGTTGCACCACTATTGGGATTGACGGTTGAACCTACCTGATATGAAGGACTTGCTGCTACCAGCTTTGCTTTAAAAGCTGCATCCGGAATGTTTACTATCGCATCAGGCAACACTGCAAGATTGAACGTGAATACGTTGCTGCACCCTGAAACTGCATTCGTTGCCCGCACCCAAATTGGCTGTGGATTAATGCTGTTGGTAAACGCGGATGCAGACGCAATTGCATTAACCTGCATTTGTGCATCCATCATCGAAATATAATAAGATAAATCAATACCGGTTTGCGACCCGAGCAAGTCAGCAGCATTAGAAGTAAGATCAAAATTAGCAATGCCATCAAACGACCCTTCAACAATTACAATTTCGTGAAGATCGACGGCAGCCGGTGAATTTGCGACAATAAGGTTGAAAGTCATGATGTCATCAACAGGAAGCCCTTCGGCTACGACGCGCACATAAACAGGATACGGATCAGTGCCGCTCATTAGCTCATCGGGCATTTCCCCTTCGCCGTTTGATGCACCGCTTTCAGTAAAGTGGTAAGTTACGATATGTGTTTCAGGATTTAAAGTACCGAGGATCTCGGACGTTTTTGTGCTTAGGTCGAACCAGGCGAATCCGTCGTTATCATCATCACAAATAATATAATCCGTTGGCTGAACTAAAGGCTGAGCAAATGCGCTTCCGAAGCATAGCAGCATTAAAAAGTAGATGTGTCTCATAATATTGGTCTTAGTTTGATTGCGTTCGTAAATGTATATTCCTTTAGTTGTTTTTAATTATGCCGATGAGCATTTGCAGTATATCACTTAGAATTTAAAATGCTTTTAAAAGCTCTTGCAGCCGTTCCTTTTTTCTTTGAGAAATTGGGATATTACTATTGTCGGCCATTACCACATATCCGCCATCTTTTTTAATGTATGACTTCATATAAGAAAGGTTGATCAGGTGCGATTGATGGATCCGCTCAAATCCATGATCCTTTAAAAGATCTTCATAATCTTTCAGTGTCTTTGATATCAGGATCGGCTTGTGGTTCTTGATATAGAATTTCGTATAGTTGTCTTCACTTTCGCATCTTATGATGTCGCTTACTTCAAAGAGGTGAATACCTTCAGAGGTTGATAGTGCTATCCTTTTAAAGTTGTCGACTTTTTTCCTGATGTTCTCCAACAGCAGATCGATATGCGCATAATCATTGCTGTTAACAACACTGTTTATTTTGCCTATTACTTTCTCAAGCTCTTCCGGATCGACCGGCTTGAGCAGAAAGTCGAGTGCGCTGAACCTGAAAGCTTTAATTGCATATTGCTCGTGTGCCGTAATAAAAACAATATGTGAGGATGATTTTCCGGTTTTGGCGGCTGTTTGTTCCAAAATATCGAATCCTGTTCCATCGCCTAGCTGGATGTCAAGAAATACAACCTGCGGACGAAGGTCTTGCATGGCTTCAACTCCCGATTCGACGCTGTCAGCTTCTCCAATAATTTTGATTTCAGGCGCATAACGCGACAACAGGCTCTTCATCCCGTTGCGAAGGTTAATATCGTCATCTATTAATAATGCTGTGATCATAAGTGCTATGCGACTTTATCTTTGATATATTGAATCGGTAAACTCAAGACGACCTTTGTTCCGGCAGGTTCACCCGATTTATTTGTTATTTCTTTGATTTCGACTTTTGACGTACGTGAAGTATAAGCTTCCATCATCTCAAGTCGCTTCTTTGTAATGTCAAGTGCCATCGACTTATGGACACTGACGAGATTTTCTTTCAGCGCCTGGGATTTATTGAATCCAATTCCGTTGTCACTAATTGTACAGATCAGACACTGCCTGTCGATTGAAAAATCAATTTCTATTAAACCGGCTTCCTTACGTGGCACGAGTCCGTGGATAATAGCATTCTCAACAAACGGCTGCAAGAGCAAAGGCGGCAGCGCCATATCATCCTCAATTTCATCGCTTTTGATGATTTTAAAATCAAATACATTATTAAAACGAAGTTGTTCAAGCTCAAGATAATTTTGCAGACTGTCTATTTCTTTGTCAATCGGAATCAGGGATTCTTTCGAATATTCTAATGTAAGCCGCATCAATTTCGAGAATTTTGAAAGGTATTTTATAGCGGAATCGGTTCCATTCTGCACTATAAAACTTGAAATTGATCCGAGGCAGTTGAAAACGAAATGTGGATTCATCTGTAAATGAAGCGCCTTCTGCTCGTATTCTGCAAGTTCCTTTTGAAGTGTAAGATTCTTTTTCAGCTGGCGCCTGTTGTTGATAAGAAAAATGATTCCGAAAGCCAGCAAGATGAACAGCACTACGAACAATATCTGCTGCTTATGCAATTTTGCCTGCTCGTCATAAATGAGTTCACGTTTTTCCTGTTCCTTTTTCTGAAGCGCCTGTTTGCGTTCGAAATCGAAATTCATTTCGGCACTGACACTATTCCGTATATTTTGATAATTGCTGACGCTGTCTTTTGCGATACTGTATTGACGGAAATGGAGAAGCGCCAAATCCGGCAAATCTTTGCGTTCATATATTTCGCTCAGCATTTTCTCTGAATCCTGAATGCGCTCCCAAACTCCGAGTGCTCTTCCCAATTCTAAAGACTTGTTGACATTTTCTAATGCTTTGTCATAATTCCCGCTTTCAAAGTAAATTTTTCCAATAGTAGCATAAGTGTCTGAGGCACCAAATTTATCATCAATGGAGTTAAATGCTAATAAGGCTTTTCCCAGAATGTCTAAGGCTTTCGCCGGCTGTCGGGTTTGCTGAAAATACAGCCCGAGGTTATTGTAAAGTTCACCCAAACCCCGCTGATCAGGATTAAAACTGAACATCTCATCAGCTTTTGTATAATAACTAAAAGCATTCTGCGGATTTTGCTGCTTTAGATATATGTTTCCGATGTTCGTCAAGGTAAAGCCTCGGGTAATATCGCCGTTCTTTTCCTGAAGTTTAAGACATTTGACATAATAATCAAGAGCTTTAAAAAGGTCACCTTGCGCCATATACACGACGCCTATGTTGTTGTAAATGCGAGCTGATTTTACATCGTCTTTTAGCGTCTCTGCAATTTTTGATGCCTTCAGATGATATTGAAGTGCTTTTGCGTAATTGCTTTGTTCCGAAAATACTATTCCAATGCTCCCATAAGTCCTGACAAGCCCTGTAGTTATCGCTGCCGAGTTATCGCCGGAACTTAGTTCATGTTCAAAAACGGCCTGCGCATCTAGAAAGAATTGCAATGCCTTAGGATAATTTCCAACAATGATATTGTTGTTCCCCAAGTTTAGTAGCGCGTTTCCCTCGGCAACTTTGAATTTGATTTTTCGTGACAGATTGAGAGCTGCTTCGGCATAACTAAGCATCTTTTTCGGATCCGAGTGCTTATAAGCATCGGCAGCCTCATTGAGAAGCCTTGCCTTGTCGATATCATTTTTTGCGCGGGAAGAAAGTACAGCGATGCTGTCGGCGCTTGTTTGCGCAGTGATAACTGCAGAATTGCACAGGAAAAATAAAACGAACGCTCTGAAGAAATTCGGCATGGAGATAATGTCTGGCAGCAAATGTATAATTTACTTCTTCTCCAGTATCTCTAAATTAGAATTATGAGCTTCCGGACGAGAATCCGTATGTATTGCAATCGCGAAACTGCCTTGACTTGCTATTGCTTAATGATCTTCTGAGATTGAACTCCATCTAATGTTGTGACTTTAGCCAAATAAACTCCCGATGCTTGATCGCTCATGTCAATATAAATTGTTTGGTCGCCCCCTAAATTGTTATAAAGCTCCCTTCCCTGAACATCATACAAAGCCACATTAATAATATCGGACGCTGCTGTTATAGTTAAAATGTCACGTACTGGATTTGGAAATGATCTGAATGCACCAGAGATATTTTCTGAAACACCCAGCTGCGCAAATGTAGTTGATGCAACATTTGTCTGGATCGGGAAGTTATAATCGAAGTAAATATTAGCTTGGTTTGAAACTGTATCGCCTTCAACCAGTCCAGAATTTGTTTTTATACGAAATGATGCAAAACCATGCTGCTGCGGTTCAAGGTCGATGTTTTCAAACATAAACTCGACAACATTGCCTTCAAGTCTTGTTAGTGCTGTATGCGAAGTTGATAATAGTTCAAAAGAAGATAGATCATAAAATTCAGCATTTATTTCGTCAGTAACCCGCACAAACTGCGCAGCTGCTGTACCTGTATTTTCGAAATTAATTATGTAATGCAGAAAATCGCCAATCTTATGCGGAGGTTGGATCTCACCCTGTAAACAAACTTTATCATTGGGGTCAAATGAGCCAACTACATCCTGTTGCAATCCAAACACATTGTCATTCGGGTTCACATCTGCAGGAGTTGTCACCTCGGCCGATAAAGTCAGGATATCGTTGATGTTTAGCGGTGGCGTCTCTGTTGGAGCGTTCAAATTCAGAACAATATTGTATATACGCGTTTCGAATGGCAGTAAAGTGGAGAGCGGCCACGTTATTGCACCAGAAGATGCCTCGCCCTGCGGAATTGACGATACATAATCAAGGACCGACTCATCATAAGACAACGCTATCGAGCCGTCTATTATCTGGTTTCCTCTATTACGGACCACAACCTGATAATTAGAATCAAAACCAGGCATTGCATTGCCAATAGGAAAGACACTTACGTCTGCATCCAGAATTTCAACATCCGCTGTAAGGCAGAAATTCACTGTTGCAGTACCGCCATTATCTTCTGTAAATGTCACATATTGACTCTGAAAATTGAAAAGCGACTGGTTTTGGAAAATTGGCTCCAAGGAAAAAGTTCCTGCGTTTGGATATAACGAATAGGTACCCGAGGTATTTGTAAATGCATTTCTTTCTTCAGTACCATTAGTCGACTTGATCCTGATATAATTTAACGTAATATCTGCATCTGAGCAACCATCTGAATCTGAATCTAAGGTTACAATTCCAGTAATTACATTGACAATATCTCCAAGATCTGTGCTACACTGGGATGTTAAAATTGGAAAAACCTGCTGATTTTGAGTAAAAATATTTACGACATCCTGAATTTGTGTTTCGTCAATGCATATATAGTTTAGAATCGGACCAAATATATAATGATTATCTTCATCGATACCATTTTTTAAAAACGCGGTTTCTAAATGGTCTCCCTCAATATGATAATAATTTAAGCTGGAACAATCGGATATATTAACGCTGGTCATATTAAAAGTAACAAGACGTAGATATGTTAAACCTGAACATCCGGATAAATCTATACTCTCATAAACATCTAGAGTTAAATTTGTTAACGCGCTGCAACCTGATAGATTTAAATGAATTGCAACATCTAAGTTTAATATTGTGAGTGAGGTACATCCTGAGGCGTTAATGGGTATAGCATCAGATGGAGCCGGGAAGGCAGTAACACGACACTCTGCATGCGTTAAGTGCGACAAATTGGACAAATCCAGCGAGATCAGATCTGTCTCATAAACATCTATTTCCTCGAGCAGCGGTGTTACCTGAACATCTAATTCTACGAGCGGATTAAATGATAAATTTAAAGATTCTAACAAAGGGCACATGCTTAGGTCAATGTTGGTAATCTGGTTTGAATGCAAATTTAATGACTTAAGATCGGGATAAAAGGATAAGTCAATCGCAGTTATGTTTGTATTGTATATGTTCAGTAATTCAATATTTGTAAAATACTGAAGCCCTTCAAGCGATGAAATTTCCATCTCATAGATTGCAACATAAGTAGCATTAGCCGCTTCTTCCTGATCAATTTCGTCGTCACCATTCACATCAACAGGAACTAGTTGCTGTAGTATAGCTGCTTTAACATCAGGATCACCAAATTGAATTATTTGTGAAAATCCAATTACAGGCAGCAATAACAATAGAAGGTAGAATTTTTTCATAGATATATTTTTATATGGTTGATGCCGATGAATTTATTACTGCTTAATGATCTTCTGCGATTGAACTCCATCTAATGTTGTGACTTTAGCCAAATAAACTCCCGATGCTTGATCACTCATATTGATATAAATTGTCTGGTCGCCCCCTGAATTGTTATAAAGCTCCCTTCCCTGAACATCATACAAAGCCACATTAATAATATCGAACGCTGCTGTTATAGTTAAAATGTCACGTACTGGATTTGGAAATGATCTGAATGCACCAGAGATATTTTCTGAAACACCCAGCTGCGTAAATGTAGTTGATGCAACATTTGTCTCGATAGGAAAGTTATAATCGAAGTAAATGTTGGCCTGATTTGAAACTGTATCACCTTCTACAAGTTCAGAATTTGTTTTTATACGAAATGATGCAAAACCATGCTGATCTGGACCAAGATTAATGCCTTCAAACATAAACTCGGCAACGTTACCTTCGAGCCGAGTTGAGGCATTGTGAGATGTCGCTACTAGTTCTAAAGACTCCAGATCATACTCTGTAACATTTATTTCATCTGTTATCCGTACAAACTGAGCTGCAGCGGTTCCTGTATTTTCAAAATTGATAATGTAGTGCAGGTAATCCCCAATTCTGGTCGGCGACTGAACGCTCCCCTGAAGACAAACTTTATCATTTGGATCATACGATCCTACCACTGTTTGCTGGAGTTCAAAAATATTATCGGCAGGATAAACATCAACGGCAATTGTAACTTCAGCGGTCAGGTTTACGAGGTCGTTTATGTTAACCGCGGGTGTTTCTGTTGGAGCATTTAGGTTCAGTGTAATGTTTATTGTTCGGGTTTCAAAAGGCAACATTTCTTCTACATCCCATGAAATACTCCCCGCAGCCAACTGTCCTTGTGGAGATGCAGAAACATAATCAAGGATGGAGTCTTCATACGAAAACAGTAATGATCCTGTGGCTATTTGATTTCCCGTATTTCGTAAAACAAGTTGATATGTAGTATCAAATCCGGGCATTGCAACACCAAGTGGAATAATGCTTATCGTCAGATCAGGATTTTCCATCAGTGGTGTGAGGCAAAAATTGACTGTCTCAAGCCCACCTAGATCTTCATTAAACGTCACTGATGTATTTTGCACCGTAAAGAGAGAGGGATTTGCAAGAACCGGTTCTACATTATAAGTTCCCGCTGTTGTATACAATGAATAGAGGCCGGAACCATTCGTAAATGCAGTTCTTGTAACTTCATTATCGCTCAGCTGGATCTTCAATTGGTTCATCGGAATATCAACATCAGAGCAGCCATCGCCATCAACGTCTAAAGTAGCGGTTCCGGTAACTAAATTTTTATCCGTGCATTGTGAAGTAATTAGAGTATTGGGATTTGAAGAAGAATCATTTTGCAGCATCTGCTGAAGTCCGGCAATCTCATCTTCATCTGCACATACATAAACTAACGAGGTCCCGAAATTGAAATAAATTGACGTTTCGCTACTATTATTTTTTAAAAATGCGGTTTCTAGAACATTACCAAAATCATTGTACATAAAAGATTGCAGACTACTACAATCAGAGATATCTATAGTAGTAAGATGCGAACTTTCTACATGAAGACTTGTAATTGCGGAACACCCGGTCAGGTCTATAGAATGTATGTCTCCACCAATCAATATAGTTGCCAACGAAGTACACCCGGATAGGTTTAAATTTTGAACACCACCTGCATATAAAGTTTGCAGTGATGAACATCCTGAAGCGTTAAGATTTACCAGCGAGTCAGTTCCAAGTTCTATAATAGATTCATGACCAGATATATCAAGTGTTGTAATATCAGTCAATTCAATGGTTACATTGGTTAATAATTGATTTGACTGAAGATTTAATGTAGACAAAGGATTGTCATAAGCGTTTAGCACTGTTAGCAAAGGACATGGACTTAAATCCAGAGATGTTATGTTGTTTCCAGGAATTTCTAAAAGGACCAAATTTGGAACCGCTGTTAAGTCAAGCGCGGAAATAGATGTACTTTCAACCATCAGCTGCGTCAAATTTGATACGCCATTTAAATCAAGTTCTTCTATATCAGTGCCGATAATCTGTAAATAATCCAGATTAATAAAAAAGTTCAAGCCTTCAAGTGAAGTAATATCTCCGGTAACGACCATGTCAAATTTCATTGCGGCCTCTTGCTGATCAATTTCGCCATCAGAGTTATAATCAGTTCCAGATGCTATAAGCAACGATTTAAAATTAGGATCAGGAAAATTAATGACTTGAGAAAAACTCATTACAGGTAGTAGCAATAATAAGAAGTACAGTTTTTTCATAGCAGTATTTATTACAGAATTATCTGACTGTAAATAAACACAATAAAACCATAATAAATAAAAAAGCCCGACATTTTTGCCGGGCTGTAACAATAACTTAATGCTTTATCTCTTCTTAAACGCTTTTATTCCAGGGAAATATGCCGTACTACCAAGCTCTTCTTCAATCCTGATCAACTGGTTGTATTTTGCCATCCTATCTGACCGCGATGCCGAACCCGTTTTGATCTGACCACAGTTTAAAGCTACTGCCAGATCCGCAATCGTATTATCTTCAGTTTCTCCCGAACGGTGCGACATTACGGAAGTATAACCTGCATTATGAGCCATATTCACAGCTGCAATTGTTTCGGTCAAAGTTCCGATCTGGTTTACTTTTACAAGAATTGAGTTTGCAATCCCCTTTTCAATTCCGGTTGCCAGACGCGTGACATTAGTAACAAATAAATCATCACCAACAAGCTGGATCTTATCTCCAACCAGTTCCGTTAAATATTTCCAGCCTTCCCAATCATCTTCCTGCATTCCGTCTTCAATCGAAATAATTGGATATTTCGCCGCAAGCGAAGCAAGATCTTCTGCCTGTTCACGTGAAGTAAGAATTCGTCCGCCTGCACCTTCGTTCTTTGTGTAATCGTATTTGCCGTTGATGAAAAATTCGGATGCCGCGCAGTCAAGTGCAATCATAATTTCGTCACCAAATTTATAACCTGCATTTGTAACAGCTTTTTCAATAGTTTCAAGCGCGTCTTCAGTTCCCCCTGCCAGATTAGGCGCAAATCCACCCTCATCTCCAACAGAAGTCGACAAATGACGGTCGTGAAGTACTTTCTTCAATTGATGAAAGATCTCAGTTCCCATCTGCATCGCCTGCGTAAATGATTTTGCTTTTACAGGCATGATCATAAATTCCTGAAAAGCGATAGGCGCATCTGAATGTGAACCGCCATTAATGATATTCATCATCGGTACCGGAAGTGTATTGGCCGATACGCCGCCAATGTAGCGGTATAATGGAAGTCCAAGTTCGTTTGCAGCCGCCTTAGCAACCGCGAGCGAAACGCCAAGAATAGCGTTTGCACCCATGTTTCCTTTGTTATGGGTTCCATCAAGGTCGATCATGATCTGGTCGATACGATTTTGTTCAAAGACAGAAACACCAAGAAGTTCCTCAGCTATTAATGTATTTACATTCTTAACGGCTCTCGAAACACCTTTTCCGGCGTATGACTTTCCACCATCGCGAAGTTCAACAGCTTCATGTTCGCCTGTCGATGCTCCGGATGGAACAGCAGCGCGGCCAAGGATTCCGTGTTCAGTGACAACGTCGACTTCAATCGTTGGGTTTCCTCGGGAATCAAATATCTGTCTT
>DASWND010000044.1:0-39547 GCA_036399435.1 Flavobacterium sp. | reverse complement strand
AATGCTTCCCGCACCTGAAATAATATCATCCATGGCAATGCTGCTCAACAACAAATCATTGTTTAGAACAGTAGTGACTTTTACTTCATCAATAAAAGTATTGCTTCCGTATCCTGATGTGCCTAAAAGTGAAATATATCTAACGCCTGTAGGATTTCCTGGAATGTCAAATGAATATGTATACCAGCCTGCAGCCTCTACAACCGGAGCAAGAGCCATAGATCTGTTTATAGTTCCTAGTAATGTACCGCCTGCTGAAGCAGCAACTGTATTTACGTAAACCCGCACTCGGTCTGGTTCTGTAGGATAATCTCCGTCTCTGTACATACTGAAAGTTACACGGTATGATCCGCCTGTCATTGTAATTGCCGGTGAAGTAAGGCTATATGAATTGTTGTTCGCAATATTATATGAGTTAAATCGAGCCATACCTGCGCCCATAAAAGGAGCGATTTCAGGGAAAGTTCCTTCAGTTACTCTTGTCCACCCCGCATTTGTTGAAGTTCCTGAAGTGTGTGCAACGGTCCATGAAAGAGAAGTGTCAAAGCTTTCACTTATAAGCACCTGGGAGTTGCTTTGAAGCGAAAAAACAACCAACGCGATCAGCAAAGTAATTTTTTTCATAATATTTAGTTAAGTTAATGCGACAAACGTAACGAAAAAAACGTTTAAACGCACTTTTTCCTATTAAAAAATTGACTTGCAATAATTTAGGATGCTCGCGTCAAAAAAAAGTCCGGATTTTAATTTACGTCTTTGGTGACGATCTGAAGCGTCTCACGGCTGATCTGCTTCAACAAAACCAACTTGTTCTTTTCAATTTTGTCACTTGCGCCTGCATCAAAATGCCTGATCGTATATAAAACTACCTGATCATTATATGATATTTTAAATTGCCCTGACAGCGCATTTTTTAACGCTTCAAAATTGTTGAACTTGTCATCAACGCAAACCGAAAAACTTATCGCCGTGTTCTGTATCAGATGCACCTTCATCTTGTACTTGTGCAAAAGCGCGAAAATGGCACTAATATTTTTCTCCATAATAAAAGAAAAATCAATCGACGAAAGCGAGATCAGTAACTGGTTACGCTTCATGATATAACACGGGATGTGCGGCTCCAGATCTGCACCTTTGCTGA
This sequence comes from Flavobacterium sp., assembly GCA_036399435.1. GTDB lineage: Bacteria > Bacteroidota > Bacteroidia > Flavobacteriales > Flavobacteriaceae > Flavobacterium. The sequence goes on along the minus strand of DASWND010000044.1, from coordinate 38,406 downwards.
CGCAGGTTCCAGGCAATGTCGGATTTAAAAAAGATTTCACGTAAAGCGGAATCTCTTTTTTCTGTAACGGCTGTAAGGTTTTCGGGTGAATTACCGTCGCACCGTAAAATGCAAGTTCAATCGCCTCACGATAGGAAATCTGATTGAGCAAAACTGCATTGTCAAAAAACCTCGGATCTGCGTTCATCACTCCGGGAACGTCTTTCCAAATCGTCACACTCTCGGCATTCAGGCAATACGCAAAAATAGCAGCAGAATAATCCGAGCCTTCACGGCCTAATGTCGTCGTAAAATTATTTTCATCCGAACCCAAAAAACCCTGAACAATATTCAAAGTCTTCTTTTTTACATTTTTTGAAATGTTTTTCCTCGTCAATTCCCAATCAACATTGGCATCTCGATAATTTGAATCTGTTTTTATATAATGACGCACATCGAGCCAATGGGTCTTCATTCCGGATTCCGACATAAAGTTGGCAACAATCACAGTAGAGATCAATTCGCCATAACTTACTATCTGGTCATAAACAAAGTTGTAATTGGGCGACTTGTTATTTTTCAGGAACAGCTCAAGTTCGGCAAAGACCTTTCCCACATCTGAAAACACCTTATGATCTTCATCATCAAAAAGGTCAAGTAGAATCTGGTTATGATACTTGCGCACTTCCTGAACCGAAGCGCCTAGAGAAGCCGATTTGTTGACGTAATTATTGGTTACCGCCTCAAGCGCATTTGTCGTCTTTCCCATCGCCGAAACCACCAGCAGCACATCTTCATAGCCAACTTTTTGAAGAACATCGTAGACATTCCGAATCCCATTCGCATCCTTTACCGAAGCGCCACCAAACTTAAATATCCTCATCAATCTTACTTATAAAATTATCAATGCCTTCCCGATCCATGTGCACAACACGCCAGTCTTCAAGGACTTTTGCACCTGAACGTTTATAGAAATCAATTGCCGGAGAGTTCCAGTCTAAAACATTCCATTCAACGCGTCTCACTTTTTCTTCTTTTGCAGTTTTCATAATCTCGCTGTAGAGCTTGAAACCAATTCCGCTGCCGCGAGCAGATTCCGTCACAATCAGATCCTCAAGATGAATGGTTTTTCCTTTCCACGTCGAATAACGGAAATAAAACAGCGCCATTCCTTTTATCTCAACATTTTCCTCAGCAATGAAAGTACGGAACAGCGGATTTTCCGAAAATCCATCTTTCACTAAATCATCTTCCGATATCACAACTGCATCCGGCTCGCGCTCAAAAACAGCAAGCTCCCGAATCAGCCGCAGCACATCAGCCATATCTTCTTTCGTACCTTTTCTGATATTCATAATTTATTTTTCAGGAGCTTTTTCCCGCCTTCGCCTGTATCTTTTTTGCTGTCATAATTATTCAGATCGAACCGTAATTAACTCAGCAAAAAAGGATGCCGGCTCTGTCGGGGCTATGGCATCTTCCTCTTAAAGAAGCAAATATACAAATCACGGAAACTAGCAACCAAAATGATTCTCCTTTCCCGAATTAATCCTACTTTTGCGTGGCAACTACAACGATATAGTAATGGAAGAACGAAATAAGACGCTCGGGGAGTTTATCATTGAAAAACAGGAGGAGTTCCAATATTCATCAGGAGAACTTTCAAGGATCATCAATTCGATAAGGCTTGCGGCAAAAGTCGTCAATTATAAAGTAAATAAAGCAGGGCTTGTAGACATCGTCGGAGCCGCCGGAGTACAGAACATTCAGGGCGAAGACCAACAGAAACTTGATGTTTATGCGAATGAGGTTTTTATTCAGACGTTGATCAACCGCGAGATCGTATGTGGAATCGCATCAGAAGAAAACGATGATTTTATTACGGTTGCCGGTAACGATAAGCGACATAACAACAAATATGTAGTCCTCATGGATCCGCTTGACGGTTCATCAAATATTGATGTCAACGTTTCTGTGGGAACTATTTTCTCTGTTTATCGCCGGATCACACCTGTAGGAACTCCGGTAACACTTGAAGATTTCCTTCAACCCGGAACAAGTCAGGTTGCCGCAGGTTATGTGATCTACGGAACTTCAACAATGCTTGTCTACACCACAGGTCACGGAGTTAACGGCTTTACATTAAACCCTGCCATCGGAACTTTCTATCTGTCGCATCCAAACATGAAATTCAGCGAAGACGGAAATATATATTCGATCAATGAAGGGAATTATGTGCATTTTCCGCAAGGGGTTAAAAACTACATTAAATATTGTCAGCGCGAAGAAGAAGATCGTCCATACACTTCACGTTATATAGGAAGCCTTGTGGCCGACATTCACCGTAATATGATCAAAGGCGGAATATATATTTATCCGACAAGCTCAAAAGCACCAAAAGGCAAGCTGCGTTTATTGTACGAATGCAACCCAATGGCATTCATCGTTGAACAGGCCGGTGGGAAAGCATCTGATGGTTTCGGCCGCATTATGGAAATCATGCCAACTGAACTTCACGAGCGCGTTCCGTTCTTCTGCGGATGCCGCAAGATGGTGGAAAAAGCAGAGGAATTCATGGCTGCACAGCAATTATAAAAAAAACCTCCAGCCGGAGGTTTTTTTATTTATTCATGTGAGTCATTTCGTAGACAAATGTGTCAGAATCTACATGCTGGTCGACCAGTGAAAGCGCTTTGTTTACAATCAACGGTGCATTCGCAGGTGTAAATCCGAGTGCAATAGCAAATCGCTGCAACATTAGTTCTTGTTTATCTCCTAATTGGTGATCGAAATGTACCATTCGTGCCAGATCATAAAGGCGTTCAAGCCTTTGTGTATGCAAGTACGGCGCGTTAATCGGAAACTTGGTTGGATTTTCCAAAATCTCCTGATATTCCTCATCCGAGATCCCAAGCCTATGTGCAAGATGATCAAGGAACGCGCGTTCTTCGGCGTCAATGGTGCCATCGCAAAGTGCGACACGTACTATAGCCGAGAAGTGGCCTTTGTTTCTACTACTGAATTCACTATCAAAAAGATCAGAAAATGACATAATTTTTAAATTTTTGTCAAAGATAAATTATTTGAAGACTGGAGAAAATCTTTTTCTGTTCAATTAAAGGCGCAGCATTATAAATGGCGACATCAAATCGTAACTTAGAAGACGTGAAAACTACTTTGTAATTAAATCGTAAGTTTACCAGCTTCAAATTAACACCATGTCAGATTTCTGGATGTATCTTCAATTAGGGCTGAATCATGTGCTTGACATCAAAGGCTACGACCATGTTTTATTCCTTATCGCACTAACAGTGCCGTATGTTTTTAGAGATTGGAAAAGGATTTTGCTGCTTGTCTCTGTTTTTACAATCGGACATACAACGGCTTTGCTGCTGGCGGTCTTCAGGGTCGTTACAATAAAAGCTGAGATTGTTGAGTTCCTGATCCCAATTACAATATTAACGACAGCGATATTTGCCCTCATAAGTGCGGGAAAATCTGCAAAGGCAGGAAGTAATGGAACTGTGCTCGGAATTACTTTATTATTCGGCATTGTCCACGGGCTAGGATTCTCTAATTATTTCGTAAGTATGCTCGGCGGCAAACCGTCTGACCAGATATTGCCTTTACTGGAGTTTGCCCTCGGAATTGAAATAGCTCAGGTTATAGTTGTTGTAGCAGTACTGATCATAGGTTTTTTGGTGCAGAAGTTTTTAAAATTCTCGCGTCGCGACTGGACACTTGTCGCCTCAGCGTTTGTAATTGGAGTCGTAGTACCCATGATTTTAGAAAATGAAATTTGGAAAAGTTAAAAATGGAAGAAAAAAAGTTAGAAAAGTACGATAAGGCGTATCTTAGAATAGCCGCTGAATGGGCACAGTTATCTTATTGCCAAAGGAAGAAAGTTGGCGCAATCATTGTTAAGGATCGCATGATCATCTCTGATGGTTACAACGGTACACCTTCGGGTTTTGATAACTGCTGTGAAGATGATGACGGGCTCACAAGATGGGACGTTCTGCACGCTGAAGCCAATGCTATTTTAAAAGTTGCCCGTTCCACGCAATCCTGCGAAGGAGCGACTTTATATATAACACTTTCTCCATGTAAGGAATGCAGTAAGCTCATACATCAGTCAGGAATCAAGCGGGTTGTGTACCAAACGGCTTACAGAGACACAAGTGGGCTCGAGTTTCTCGAACGCGCCGGTGTCATTACAGAACACATTCCTTAAATACAATAATGAAACGCAATATATATCTTCCAATATTAATTTTTACAAGCATAGCATTCGGACTCCTGGTTGGGCGATGGCTGAATTACCCAAATGCAACGACAGCTGTTCCGGAAAATACTTACCGTACGAAATTAAACCGACTCATCGATTTTATCGAGAGTGAATATGTAGACGATGTCGATACCGATTCAATCGTCAATGTCACCGTAGACGACATTCTTGCCAGGCTTGATCCGCATTCGGTTTATATTCCGCCTTCCGAACAAAGCGAGGTCGCCGAATACATGAAAGGCGATTTCATCGGGATCGGCGTCAATTTTTACATGCATAACGACACTGTCGCCATCATAAAACCTATTGAAAACGGTCCTTCTGCAAAAGCCGGATTAAAGGCGGGCGACCGCATTTTGTTTGCGGGAAACACTAAACTGTACGGTAAAAAGCTTCCTAGCGACAGCTTATTTTCAATACTGAAAGGGCGAGAAGGATCAACGGTTAACCTGATGGTTTATCGGAAAACTGAAAACAAAAAGTTTAATGTAACGGTTAAGCGCGCAGTGGTTCCTATCAAGAGCGTTGATGCCGCTGCAATGTTGGATAACAGCACCGGATACATCAAAATCAACCGATTTGCCGAAACCACATACAATGAATTTAAATCTGCTTTAAACAATCTTGAACGACGGGGCGCAAAATCTCTCGTGATCGATGTCCGTGACAATGGTGGCGGTTATATGGATCAGGCTGTTGAGATTGCCGATGAATTGCTTGAAGAAAAAGAGCTGATCGTCTTTACCAAGAACAAGAAAGGCCGGATCGACAAAACTTACGCGACTTCTAAAGGAAGTTTTGAAGATGGAAATGTTTTTATTTTAATTAATGAAAATAGCGCTTCTGCAAGCGAAATACTTGCAGGTGCAATACAGGACAATGACCGCGGAACTGTTGTTGGGCGGCGTTCGTTCGGCAAAGGCCTTGTGCAGCGCGAAATGGAATTTGAAGACGGGTCGGCAGTTCGGCTAACTGTGGCACGCTACTATACGCCAAGTGGCAGATCGATCCAGAAACACTATGACGAAGGCAATGACGCTTATTTTGGTGATTTTGCAAAAAGGTTTGATAGTGGTGAATTGTACGAGAAGGACAGCATCAAAATTGCAGACACTTTAAAGTTCAAGACCAAAAGAGGCCGCGTGGTATATGGCGGCGGCGGAATTGTTCCGGACGTGTTTGTTCCATTGGATAAAGCTAATGGCGAAATCAGTATATCTTATTTAATGCAATCAGGTATTGTCGGATATTTCGTTTTTGAGCAGTTGGATCAGCAGCGCCGGGCATTTAAAGGGAAGTCGTATCAGGAGTTCTTGACGCAAATGCAAACATCCGATTCATATTTCACAGCTTTTAAGAAATACATTGCAGAAAACGGTTTGACACTGTATCTCCAAGGCAACAAAGAGATGGTCAAGAGGTATCTAACAGCAGAGTTTGCGCGTCAGCTTTACAGCGACGATAAATACTTTGAAATTATAATCAAGGAAGATGAAATGATAAAAGCGGTTCTAAAGAAATCTTAGAACTGCTTTTGCACTTTGTCGTGACTTTGCGATTGCTTTCCTTCATTCCACTCGGTCAGGATATCTGTTGCAACAGCGGCGCCACTTCCGGCAGCTATTGAAAGCTGACTGCGCCAACCTGCGAGATTTCCAACGACATAAAGGCCGGGAGCAACAAGATGATCTTCATTCTTTAACTGAATGCGTTGTTTTTCAGGAGCTGCTTTTTGATGTGGAATCACATATTTTTCTAGTCCAACAATAGAGATCGAGTTTGAATAACCTACGGCCACCACTATTCGCATGGTTTCGTAGACATTCTTATTTGTTAGAACTGTAAAATGAGGGAATTCACCTTTGATCTCGCAAACCTTTTCACCATTGATCTGTATGACATGCGGATACAATGTATTTAACTGCGCTGTACTTTCTTTTAATAACGAAGCTCCGGTTGTGCCGGGAGCAATTCCGTACGCATTATTAAAAACAGCGTCCTGAAGTGAAGATGCCTTCTGGTGGGCAATTATTGCAATGTGCTTATCGGCAGCAAAAGGTTTATTTTTAGCAGATCCTAGTACAAGTGCACACGAAACGCCTGCGACGCCGCCGCCAAGGATGAGAACATCAAACAGCATTGGCTACTTCTCGTTAAGTTTTTGCTCAAGCATTTTTGAAGTCCTGAAAATCATCAAAATGCAAACAGCACAAAGCGATGCGGCAATACCAATCAAAGCTACCAAGCTGTCACCTTCAAGAAGGTTGCTGAAATCGAGCAGTGTGATGTTGAAAACTATCAGCCCGAATGCAAGGATAACTAAAATGTATGTAAAGATTTTCATGATGAGAATATTCTAGAAAAGTAAAAGTATTAAAACAGGTATCATATAAATAGTGCTTTAACATTAGCTGCAAATAATTTAACAGCGATAGCAAGCAGTACAACACCAAACGCTTTTCTTATAACGCCAAGGCCATCTTTACCTAACATTTTCTCAATTCTGGCTGATGATTTTAAAACGCCATAAACAACGATAATGTTAATTAATATAGCAATAATAATATTTATAGCATCGTACTGAGCACGCAGTGACAGTAGTGTAGTCATAGTTCCTGCACCTGCAATAAGGGGAAAAGCAATAGGAACAATTGATGCTGAATTGGTTTCTTCATCCCGATATAACCTGATGCCCAGAATCATTTCCAGCGCAAGAAAAAACAGCACGAAAGACCCGGCAACTGCAAATGAATTTACATCAATTCCAACAAGGCCAAGGAATTCCTCACCCACAAATAAAAATACGATCATGATAAATCCTGCAACGATCGAGGCTTTTTCTGACTCAATTTTACCATGTTTTTTGCGTAGATCAACCATAATGGGCACAGTGCCAACAATATCAATTACCGCAAAAAGGACCATTGTCACTGTAATTATCTCTCGAAAGTTTAATACCATCTGTATTTGTTTATGCCGCAAAATTACTTTTTCCCTTTGAAGTCATCGTTAATTTCAAAGAATTTTTAACATCTTTTTCCGCTCTTAAACCGCTTGTACACAGTTCATTTTAATTTACCTTTGCCGGATGTTTCAACTAGGTAAAACCATTGTCTCCGAAGATATTCTCGAAAAGGAATTCGTCTGCAATCTTTCAGCCTGTAAAGGTGCGTGTTGTGTTGACGGTGATGCCGGTGCGCCTTTGAATCAGGAAGAAACCGTTATCCTCGATCAAATTTATCCTCTCATAAGACCTTTTCTACGAAAAGAAGGCATTGCCGCAATTGAAGAGCAGGGAACATGGGTTGTTGGCACAGATGGCGATCTTGAAACCCCACTGATCGATAACAAGGACTGTGCTTATGTCATCTTCGACGGCAAAACCGCTCTATGCGGAATCGAACAGGCTTACAACCAAGGACTGATCAACTGGAAAAAACCTGTTTCATGTCATCTTTATCCTATTCGTGTAAAAGATTTTTCTGAATTTGCTGCGGTGAACTACGATCGTTGGGAAATTTGCGATGATGCCTGCTCGCTCGGAAAAGAACTTGAAGTTCCCGTGTACAAATTTGTCAAAGAAGCATTGGTCAGGAGGTTTGGTGCCGACTGGTATGCTGAGTTGGAAACCGTTGCAGCCGAACTTAAAAGTAAAGCGTAAAAACCTACTATTTCACCTTATGAACACACTTCTGTAAGTCCCTTTGTTTACAGGGTTTGTAGTTTTTCAATTTTCATAAGGCGCTATTTTTCAATTATTTAAATTTTCCCCGTTTTGTATTTCGTCGATTTTGTGTTGTTAAAAACTAACGGCTATTGTGGATAAGTATGGCTTTTAATAACCGTCAAAATTGTCAATCTTTGTAAAGTTAATAATTCATAAAGATTTGTTAAAATCCCAATTCAAACCTCTACCCAATGTCAGCAGTTGAACCGATACTCCAGGAAAATAAAAACCGATTTGTAATATTTCCCATAAAGCACCACGACATCTGGGAGTGGTACAAAAAGATGGAAGCAAGTTTCTGGACTGCCGAAGAGATCGATCTTTCGCAGGATCTTAGTGACTGGAACAACAAGCTGAACAACGACGAAAAATATTTCATTAAACACATTCTTGCATTTTTCGCCGCATCAGACGGAATCGTAAATGAAAACCTTGCGGAGAACTTTGTCAATGAAGTTCAGTATGCTGAAGCAAAATTCTTCTACGGTTTTCAGATCATGATGGAGAACATTCACAGCGAAACCTATTCTTTGCTTATTGACACATACGTAAAAGACGAATTTGAAAAAGATCAGCTTTTCCGTGCGCTTGAAGTATTTCCCGCAATTAAAAAGAAAGCTGACTGGGCATTAAAATGGATTTCATCTGATTCATTTGCCGAAAGACTGATCGCATTTGCAGCAGTTGAAGGAATCTTTTTCTCAGGCGCATTCTGCTCAATTTATTGGTTGAAGAAACGCGGTTTAATGCCGGGATTAACTTTCTCAAATGAACTGATTTCCCGTGACGAAGGCGTTCACTGTGATTTTGCGGTTCACTTGCACAACCATCACCTTGTAAATAAAGTTTCCAAAGAACGTATACGTGAGATTATCGTTGACGCGTTGACTATTGAAAGAGAGTTTATTACAGAGTCGCTTCCTGTAAGCCTTATTGGGATGAACGCGAACCTGATGACGCAATATCTTGAATTCGTAACAGATCGTCTGCTTGTTGAACTTGGCTGCGACCGCGAATACAACACCTCAAATCCGTTTGACTTTATGGATATGATCTCGCTTCAGGGGAAAACGAATTTCTTTGAAAAGAAAGTTGCCGAATATCAGAAATCCGGTGTCATGAATACTGATGCTGATGCCCAAAAAATATCATTCGACGCAGATTTTTAATTGCAACGATAAAGCCCTAGCCCGGATTGCAGCGGAAATCCTTTTTGTGGCCTCCCCCAGCCCCTCCAAAGAAGGGGAGACGAAGCCAAAAAGATTGCAGCGAAAAGCCGGATCAGCTCCTAAAGAAACAATACGCAGTCCAAACCATATTACAAATAACCCGAAGCTGTAAAGGGATTTACTTCTTCACTAAAACACTTTTCTTATGTATGTAGTTAAAAGAAACGGCCAAAAAGAGCCGGTAATGTTCGACAAGATCACCGACAGGATCAAAAAATTGTGCTACGGCCTGAATGATCTTGTGGATTCTGTGAAAGTTGCGATGCGTGTCATCGAAGGACTTTATGACGGAGTGACGACATCTGAACTCGACAACCTGGCGGCCGAAACAGCGGCATCAATGACAATCGCGCACCCTGATTATGCTCAGCTTGCGGCGAGGATCGCAATTTCAAACCTGCATAAGAATACTAAAAAATCATTTTCGGAGACGATGAACGACATGTTTCATTATGTCAATCCGAGAACCAACCAGGAATCTCCACTTTTGTCTGAAGAAGTGCATGAAGTAATTCAAAAACACGCTGCATTTCTTGACTCTCATGTTATATACAACCGAGATTTCAACTACGATTATTTCGGATTTAAAACGCTTGAACGTTCGTATTTGCTAAAGATCAACGGGAAAATTGTTGAACGTCCGCAGCACATGTTGATGCGTGTGGCAGTGGGAATCCATCTTGACGACCTTGATTCGGTTATCGAGACTTACGACCTGATGTCGAAGAAGTTCTTTACGCATGCAACGCCAACACTTTTCAACGCCGGAACGCCAAAACCTCAAATGTCTTCGTGTTTCCTTTTGCAAATGCAGGATGATTCGATTGACGGAATTTATGATACTTTAAAACAAACAGCGAAGATCTCCCAATCGGCAGGCGGAATTGGACTTTCAATTCACAATGTTCGTGCGACAGGATCTTACATTCGTGGTACAAACGGAACTTCAAACGGTATCGTTCCGATGCTTCGCGTTTTTAACGATACAGCGCGTTATGTTGACCAAGGTGGTGGAAAACGTAAAGGAAGCTTTGCGATCTATATCGAAACATGGCATGCTGATATCTTCGAATTCCTTGATTTGAAGAAGAACACTGGAAAAGAAGAAATGCGTGCGCGTGACTTGTTCTTCGCAATGTGGACATCAGATCTATTTATGAAACGCGTTCAGGAAGATTCATATTGGACGCTGATGTGCCCGAATGAATGTCCGGGTCTTTATGATGTTTATGGAGAAGAGTTCGAAGCGATGTATGTTTCTTATGAAACTCAGGGCAAAGGCCGCAAAACGATCAAAGCTCGTGAACTTTGGGAGAAGATCCTGGAATCTCAAATTGAAACTGGAACGCCTTACATGCTTTATAAAGATGCTGCGAACCGCAAGTCGAACCAGAAAAACCTTGGAACGATCCGTTCGTCAAACCTTTGTACTGAGATCATGGAGTACACTGCAAAAGACGAAATTGCAGTTTGTAATCTTGCGTCGATCTCGCTTCCGATGTTTATCGAAAACGGTGAGTTCAACCACAAATTGATGTTCGATGTTACCAAACGTGTAACGAGAAATTTAAATAAAGTAATTGACAGAAATTATTATCCGGTTCCTGAAGCTGAAAATTCAAACGTTCGTCACCGTCCTGTTGGATTGGGAGTTCAAGGTTTGGCCGATGCTTTCATTTTGCTTAGAATGCCGTTTACAAGTGACGAAGCAAAGAAACTGAACCAGGAAATTTTTGAAACTTTATACTTCGCTGCCGTAACCGCTTCAATGGAAATGGCAAAAGAAGAAGGTCCGTATTCAACATTTAAAGGATCGCCGATTTCACAGGGTGAGTTCCAATATAACCTTTGGGGTCTAAAAGACGAAGATCTTTCAGGCCGATGGGATTGGGCTTCATTGAGAAAAGAAGTGATGGAGCATGGCGTTCGTAACTCATTATTGGTTGCGCCAATGCCAACAGCTTCCACATCGCAAATCCTTGGAAATAACGAAGCTTTTGAGCCGTATACTTCAAATATTTACACAAGACGAGTGTTGTCAGGCGAGTTTATCGTAGTCAACAAACACTTGCTTGAAGACCTTGTAAAACGCGGATTATGGAACGAAACGTTGAAGCAGGAAATCATGCGTCATAACGGATCTGTTCAAAATATCGATGCGGTTCCGCAGGATTTGAAAGAACTTTACAAAACTGTGTGGGAAATGAGCATGAAGGACATCATTGACATGTCGCGCCACAGAGGTTACTTTATCGATCAGTCGCAGTCGCTGAATTTGTTTATGCAGGATGCGAATTATTCAAAACTGACCTCGATGCACTTTTACGCGTGGCAGTCGGGATTGAAAACCGGAATGTATTATCTAAGGACGAAAGCCGCTGTTGATGCCATCAAGTTCACGCTTAACAACGATAAAAAAGCTGAGCCAATGGTGTTGGTTGATGCAGAAATCACTGTTGCGGAAGTTTCGGAACCGGCTGCAGCATCAATTAGATCACAAGTTTCGGAAGTTCAGCCGATCGCCGCAGATGAGTTCAGGGCAATGATCGAAAGATCCAGAAGCGCCGAGCCTGACGATTGTGAAATGTGTGGTTCGTAAACAATCAACTATAATGGAAAACAGCTATCGATGAGGTAGCTGTTTTTTTTTGAAGCTAATCCGGCTGTTCGCTATTATCTTTTGCTGCTTTGGCTAACGTACTTGCGATCGAGCTAAAAAGGCTGCAGCAAAAGGATACCGCTGCCATCCGGGCTAGGATACGTGGTTAGTTGATGATTGAATAAACTACTGCATTTTTAGCTCTCAATGAATTTGTCTACTTTTGACCAATACTCAACAGTTGTCGGTTAAAGGCACTCGGTTGTGACCCGAACAAAACCCTTTACCTTTCACCCTTAACCCTTAACCAGCTCATGAAAGAAAAAAAAGGCCTCTACACCGGCATCATAGAAAAAGACGAACACGGGAATTACTTCTGCGGAGAATACCTGCTCGACTATAAATATACCGAGGAGAACAAATTTAAAGTCGGCGACGAGATCAACATCAAAACTGCTATTGCCAATCCAAGTGACATGAGCGCCGGCTGGTATCCCAAGAAGTCACGGAATTTCTTCCTTGCGAATAAAAAGGATTAGCGTCAATATGCAAGACAAAACCTTTAAAGTCACCAACTACATGATGGCTTCTATTGAAACAAGAATCGTCAATTGTATAATCGATTACATTCTTCGAATTATTATTGCTGTAGTTATTGCATTTGTCATTGATGTTTTGTTCTTTGGTGACAGCCTTTTTTCAATTGCGGATTGGGTTGCACAGATGAATCAGGCAGAAGAATTTTTGCTTGGCATGTTACTGATGTTTATTTATTATACCGTGACTGAAACGCTCTGGGGAAGATCACTTGCCAAGTTTATTACCGGAACAATGGTCGTAAATGAAGACGGCTCAAAAGCAGATATTCAAACCATATTGATTAGAAGCGCAAACAGGCTGATTCCATTTGAATTCTTGACCTTTCTTCAAAATGGTGCCCGCGGCTGGCATGACTCAAATTCAAAGACCTATGTCGTCAGAACAAATAGGTTTTATGCAGGTAAAAAAACGTTTGAGATGGAACGCCAACTAGTTGACGAAGAAGCTCAACAACTTCTTATCAATGAATCGCAACGTGTAAATTTTCCGCAAGACAATCCCAACACCCAACACCCAACACCCAACACCTAAAATGAACTGGGAACAACTCCTCTCTCTCCGCCGGCAAGGCGATAAAAACAAGCGCCTTCGAAACGAGCAGGACGACACGCGCCTCGGCTTTGAAGTCGACTACGACCGCATCATCTTTTCTTCAGCTTTTAGAAGCCTTCAGGATAAAACGCAGGTCATTCCGCTCTCAAAAACTGATTTCGTTCATACGCGGCTGACCCACAGTCTTGAGGTTTCTGTAGTCGGAAGATCCATTGGAAGATTAGTCGGAAAGAAAATTATTGAGAAATATCCTCATCTCAAAGAAATCCACGGCTACCGAATGAATGACTTCGGAGCTATTGTCGCCGCCGCGTCTTTAGCGCACGACATTGGAAATCCACCATTTGGACATTCAGGCGAAAAAGCAATTGGTGAGTATTTTTCAATAGGAAAAGGCCAACAGTATAAAGATCAGCTGTCGCCAAAAGAATGGCAGGATCTGGTAGATTTCGAAGGAAATGCCAATGGATTTGCAGTTCTTACGGCTTCACGTCCAGGGAATGAAGGCGGAATCCGGATTTCATTCGCAACATTGGGCGCTTTCATGAAATATCCAAAAGAAAGCCTTCCAAAAAAGCCTACACCAAACATCGCTGATAAAAAGTACGGCTTCTTTCAGACCGACAAAAAGTTCTTTCAGGAAGTAGCATCCGAACTTGGGCTTATTCATAATAAATCAGGAGAAGATACGGGCTACGAAAGACATCCGTTAGCATACCTAGTTGAAGCTGCAGATGACATCTGCTATACCATCATTGACTTTGAAGATGGTATCAACCTCGGACTTGTATCTGAAGATTACGCCCTTGAGTATCTGATCAAGCTTGTTAAGGACAGCATCGACACATCAAAATATAACACGCTTATCACAAAGGAAGACCGAATCAGTTATTTGCGTGCACTCGCAATTGGCAGTTTAATTTCGGATGCAGTTGATATTTTTATATCCAATGAAGAATTGATTCTGTCGGGCAGGTTTCCGTATGCGTTGATGGATAAAAGCCGCTACAAAGCGCAGATGGATGACATCATCAAGTTATCTGTAAAGAACATTTACCAAAGCCGCGAGGTCATCGAAAAGGAGCTGACCGGCTATAAAATTATCAATAATCTATTGGATAACTTTATTACAGCCTTCAACAACAAGTACGATGGAAAAGCAAGCAATTACGACAATCTGTTGCTAAAAATTCTTCCCGAAAGGCATCATGTTGAAAAAGCAAGTTTGTACGAAAGGCTGCTTCATATATGTCATTTTGTATCGATGCTCACCGATGGTAATGCACTTGAAATCTTCGACACGATCAACGGAAGCAGGAAAATTTAAATTTTGAAACTTAAATTCGATAGAACTTCAATAAGGCTTTCCCTGTCGATTTTGCAATATTGATGCAGCTCGTGTATCGAACCATGTTCAATAAATTCGTCAGGAATCCCAAGAATTTGCAATTTGCATTTGTAGCCGTGTTGCGAAATAAATTCAGATATAGCGCTTCCAAAACCTCCTTTAACAGCTCCTTCTTCCAAAGTTATTATAGAAGTGAACTCTTTACAAATTTGGTGCAACAGGTTTTCATCAAGCGGCTTGATGAATGAAAAGTCGTAATGCGAAATATTATGTTTATGATCAACAGCGTCAATTGCTTCAGCCATAACATTTCCTATAAATCCATTTGACAAAACAGCGCATTTTGTCCCTTGCCGGAGTTGACGTGCCTTCCCAATCTCGATCGTATCGTATGGAAGTTCCCAATTTTTTACGACCCCACGTCCGCGCGGATATCTGATTGCGATTGGGTGATTAAGTCCGAGTTGAGCGGTATAAAGAATGTTGCGAAGTTCTATTTCATTTAAAGGTGAATACACAATCATATTCGGAATGCATCGTAGGTACGCAATATCAAATACACCATGATGAGTGGCTCCGTCTTCGCCTACGAGCCCGGCGCGATCGAGGCAAAATACGACCGGAAGGTTTTGAAGTGCCACATCGTGAATCACCTGATCATACGCTCGTTGCAGAAACGTTGAATAGATGTTGCAAAATACGATCATTCCCTGAGTTGCCATTCCCGCTGCGAGCGTGACCGCATGTTGTTCTGCAATTCCAACGTCAAAAGCGCGATCCGGGAATTCATCCATCATAAACTTTAGCGAGCTTCCTGTTGGCATTGCTGGTGTAATTCCAATGATCTTTTCGTTCTTTCGCGCAAGATCCAGCAGCGTCAGCCCAAACACATCCTGAAATTTTGGTGGAAGGTCTGCTTCGTTTTTAAATGTTAGTTCTCCAGTAATCTTGTCAAATTTTCCTGGCGCATGATACTTGACCTGATTTTCCTCAGCTTGTTGAAGGCCTTTGCCTTTTGTTGTGATGATATGCAGGAACTTCGGACCTTTTTTATTTTGTAGACGCTTAAGTTCTTTAACAAGTGCGAAGATGTCATGCCCGTCGATAGGTCCGCTGTAATCAAAATTCAGTGATTTGATCATATTATTCTGCCGCGGATTCTTCCCATCCTTAACAGCAGTAAAGTAATTTTTGAGTGCACCAACTGCCGGATCGATTCCGATTGCATTATCATTCAAGATCACCAGCAGATTTGCATCTGTAACTCCGGCGTGATTAAGGCCTTCGAACGCCATTCCGGATGCAATTGAAGCATCACCTACCACAGCAATATGTTGCTTTTCTTGATCACCTTGTAACTTTGAAGCGATCGCCATTCCGAGTGCTGCTGAAATTGCAGTTGATGAATGTCCAACGCCAAATGTATCATAAACACTTTCGCCACGTTTTGGAAAGCCTGCAATTCCACCAAACTGTCTATTTGTGTCAAATACATCTCGCCTCCCAGTTAAAATTTTATGTCCGTATGCCTGATGGCCCACATCCCACACAAGAAGATCTTCAGGTGTATTAAAAACATAGTGCAAAGCAATTGTGAGTTCAATAACGCCAAGGCTGGCTCCAAGATGCCCTTCTTTAACCGATACAATATCAATAATAAATTCACGCAGTTCCTTTGCCAGTGCCGGAAGCTGCACAACCTCAAGCTTTCGAAGCTGCGCCGGATCATCGATATTGGAAAGTAAATTTTCAGGCATGGAACAAATGTACAAATCGAATAGTTATTTTTGCTGATACTAAAGCGCATCACATGAAAACAATTTTACTCTACTTCATCTTTTTCAGCACAATTATTTTTGCACAGGATGGATCTCGTGATACCTCCTTCAACATTGGAAGTGGCGCAAATGGAAATGTTTATCTGATCAGGCAATTAAGTGATGGTAAAATTTTAATTGGTGGGCAGTTTACTACATATGACGGTGCCCCGGCGAATCAGCTGGCAAGGCTTAATTCAAATGGCACTCTGGACACCACGTTTTCGTCAGGACTTGGAATTTCGGGTCTATTGATTTCAGATGCTATTGAAGATAATGGTAAAATAATCATTGTCGGCGAGTTCGGGTCGTACCACGGAATTCCACGAAACAGCATTGCTCGTCTGAATATGGATGGTTCGCTTGATAATTCGTTTGATCCGGGATCAGGTGCGATGAACATTGAAAAGATTCTTAAACAGGATGATAAATTTCTTGTAACAGGCTTGTTTCAGACT
Source organism: Flavobacterium sp. (assembly GCA_036399435.1). Classification (GTDB taxonomy): domain Bacteria; phylum Bacteroidota; class Bacteroidia; order Flavobacteriales; family Flavobacteriaceae; genus Flavobacterium. The sequence continues at coordinate 21,809 of DASWND010000044.1, read as the reverse complement.
TATGATGGGAACAACAGCAGGTCGATTGCCCGGATTAATAGCGATGGTTCGTTTGACGAGACGTTCCTTGCTTTGGGAACGGAGCCGTCATTCAATGTTGCAATTTCAGATGCTATCATACAGCCTGATGGAAAAATATTTGTAGTCGGCAACTTCTCAACCATCAATGGAGTTGTCCGCAATAAGGTAGCGCGATTGAATGCAGATGGGTCACTTGATCTAACTTTCGACCCTCATATTGGCCCCAGTAGTGACATCTTATCGGCATGTGTGCAGGCAGACGGCAAATATTTTATAAGTGGACTTTTTAGCCAGTTCGACGGCAATCCGGCTAACCTAATTGCAAGGATAAATCCAGATGGCAGTTATGACAGCAGCTTCGTCCCGGGAGCTGGATACGGAATTGCAGCAACTACACTATTAATTCAGCCTGATCAAAAAATTATTTCCGGTGGCTGGTTAACAACTGCCGGAGGAAATGGGAAATACTTACTTCGTTTACTCTCAAACGGCTCTGTGGACGACACTTTTAATCCCGATGCAATGGGTCCGGATAACACTATAAATACATTGTCATTTCAAAGCGACGGTAAAATATTAGCCGGAGGTTGGTTTAGCAGCGTTAATGGCACTGAACAAAACAGGATCACCAGACTAAACAATAACATCAGTCTTTCAACCGTAGATTTTTCTACGGAATATAAGATTTATCCCAATCCCGTTAAAGATATACTGGTAGTTGAGCAATCAAACTTTTCTGCTGCCGAATTAGAAATTGCCGATGCCACAGGAAAAATACTTTTCGCCACTTCTATAAATTCATCATTGCATAGCATTGACATGAGTTCATTTTCTGCGGGAGTTTATATTATCAAACTGAAAATGGGAACCCGCGCATCGAATATGAAAATAATAAAACTTTAGGTGGAAAACATTTTCGACGACTTTTACTTCATGCGAAAGGCGCTGCAAGAAGCACAGACTGCTTTTGAAAAAGGAGAAGTTCCCGTTGGCGCAGTTGTAGTCATTGATAATAAAGTGATCGCGCGTAGCCATAACCTAACAGAACTTTTAAATGATGTTACAGCACATGCCGAAATGCAATCAATTACGGCTGCCGCTAATTTTCTTGGTGGAAAATACTTAAGCAACTGCACACTTTATGTAACTATTGAACCTTGCCAGATGTGCGCCGGCGCGTTGTACTGGAGTCAGATCTCTAAAATTGTTTATGGAGCACGCGATGAAGAGCGAGGTTTTATTACAATGGGAACTAAGCTGCATCCGAAGACAAAAGTTTTTGGAGGTGTGCTTGAAAAGGAAGCGGCGGAACTGATGGTCAGATTTTTTGCGCAGAGGAGAAAGCGGCAATAATTAAAATCAAAAATTGACTTAAATAGGTCAAAAATTTCGTCAATTACCACTTGTAAAATAGAACTCTTTTTATACTACATTTAGTCAGTTTTGTATGACGTTTAAAACGTCACAAGAAACAACGGCCACAACTAACTTTTAACTTCCCGTAGTATGAAAATCAGGAAATTAATGCTGTTCATTACAGTATTTTTTTTAGTACAGTCTTGCAAAAAAAAAGATAATTTCGATTCTGATTATTTCCTCTACCGGGATTACATTACAAGTTTTACTTCAGGCGCAGTTTCGGCTAACGCTGATATAAAAGTAGGGCTCACCTTTTCCAAAACAGGCTGGCTGTCGAATCAGGAAATCGATCAGGACGCATTTTCGATTTCTCCTGCTGTTGATGGCAAAGTAGTTTTATTAGCCGATAACGTGCTGGCTTTTCACCCAGATAAAAAACTTGAACAGGATAAAGAATATCAGGTAACGCTACATCTTTCGAAGCTCACAAAAGTGCCATCAGAACTATCTGATTTTAACTTTACCATAAAAACTGTCGCACAGGATTTTGTGGTTGAACTTCTTGACCTCCAATCACACGATAAAAATTCGCAGTTCCTAAACGCGGTTGTTCGGACGGCGGACAATCTTGATATCGAATCTGTTAAAAAGCTTGTAACTGCCCATCAGGATGGCCGGAATTTGCCCATCATCTTTAATGCAGTTCCAAATTCGCCGACAGAATTTTTCTTTGTCATTGATAAAATTGAACGACGAGCGCAGGCGAGCAAGGTGACCATCTTTTGGAATGGTGATGAGTTGGATATCAGCCGCAAAGGATCAGTGGACATGGTTATACCGCAAAAGGAACATTTTAAGGTAGTCGATGTCAGAATAGGTGATGAAGACAATCAGTCGCTGCTGATCAACTTTTCAGATCCGGTCAAAATCGACCAAAATTTTATTGGACTTGTAGAATTAGCTCAATCTACCAATCTGCAATATGCTGTTGAAGGAAATGTCCTAAAGGTGTTTTTCGATGTGCCGCTTGAAGGTAAATTGCTCCTCGAAGTATTTCAGGGAATAGAAAGCGCCGACGGCCAAAAGACAGAGAAAGGATATGCCGCCGAAGTCAATTTCGAGCAAATGAAACCTGCGGTCAAATTTTCAAAAAGCGGAACTATTCTCCCCGGATCAAGTAATCTTAAAGTGAATTTTGAAGCTGTCAACCTTAGTAAGGTTGATGTCCGCGTTTATCGCATTTTCGAAAATAATGTTCTGCAGTTCTTGCAGGATAACGAAATGAACACGAGCTACGACCTGCGAAAAGTGGCCTTGCCAATCGCAAAAAAGACGCTCGAGTTGACAGCAAACAAAATGTCAAACTTCAAAAAGTGGAATTCCTACGCTTTAGATCTTTCAACACTGATTACTCCTGAACAAGGTGCAATTTACCGCGTGGAATTCACCATTAAAAAGTCATATTCTCTCTACACTTGTGACGCTTCAACAAACGATGAATCTGAAAATGCCAATGAAGAAGAGGAATCTGAAGATTTTTCAGAATGGGGCGATTATGACTATTATTACGATGACTATGATTGGTCAGAAAGAGAAGATCCTTGCAGCAGATCGTATTTTTCAGATAACAAAGTCGCTACAAACATCCTCGCAACCGACCTTGGCGTTATAGCTAAACGCGGAGAAAACAACTCTTACTTTTTTGCGGTAAGTAATATTATTACAACAGATTGTGTTTCGGGGGCCACAATCGACCTTTACAATCTGCAACGGCAGAAGCTCGCTTCGTATAAAACGGGCAGTGATGGAACCATAAATTTCCATTTAGATAAAAAAGCTTATTTCGCTGTTGTCAAAAAAGACAAAAGCACAACATATTTAAAACTTGCAGATGGCAATTCTCAATCCGTCAGCAGCTTTGACGTTGATGGCGAAGCACTTCAAAAGGGACTAAAAGGATTCATTTATGGCGAGCGTGGTGTATGGCGGCCTGGAGATTCGTTGTTTTTGTCATTTGTCTTGAACGATAAGTCGAATAAGCTTCCGGCAACGCATCCAATTAAACTCAAATTATCAGATCCAAACGGTAAGGTTGTTTATGAAACCGTTTCAAAATATTCTCCTCTAAATCATTACAGATTTAAAGTTAATACGCATCCGAATGCTCCAACTGGTAGCTACGAAGCTGTCGTTTCAGTTGGAGGTGCTAAATTCTACAAAAGCATTAAAATCGAAACCATAAAGCCAAACCGCCTGCGGATCAAAAATGGCTTCGAGGGTAAAACAATCTCAGCTTTTGATAAGAACGAAGCCGATGTTCAGGTGTCATGGCTCCACGGCGCAGTTGCTAAAGGCCTGAAGCTTGAAATGCAGGCAAAATTCACGTCGCAAAAAACAGTCTTTAAGAATTTTGAAAAGTATATTTTCGATGATCCGTCAAGAATGTTTTCATCTGAAGAAGTAAATATTTTCTCCGGCAACGTAAATGAAAACGGCTTTGCAAAAGTCGCAATGCAGCCAAAACTCCAGTCGCAGGCACCCGGAATGCTAAAAGCGGCGTTTATAACAAAGGCGTATGAGAATGGAGGAGATTTCAGCACAGATGTAATTACCGCAACGTATTCTCCATATCAAACCTATGTCGGAATTAAACCGCCAACTCTGAACAAATATGGAATACTTGAAACTAACAAAACTAACACGTTCGACATCGTCACAGTTACTGAAAGCGGAAAACCAAAGCCAGTCACAAACCTTGAAGTCAAAGTGTACAAAGTCGAATGGCGCTGGTGGTGGGACGCATCAAACGATGATCTCTCAAGCTATAGCGCTACAAGCACAAACACACCATATTTTTCAACCACAATAAGTACCGACGCCACCGGAAAAGCTAGATTCAATCTTAAGATTGATGAAGATGACTGGGGAAGATATCTTGTTCGTGTAAGTGATCCTGAAGGTGGCCACGCAGCCGGCGAAACTGCAATGATCGACTGGCCAAGCTGGTCAGGTAAAACAAAAAATACCACCGGAACCGAAGCAACAATGTTGATGTTCACATCCGACAAAACAAATTATGCCGTCGGTGAAAAAGCAATAATTTCTTTTCCGTCAAGTGCAGGAAGCCGCGCACTCATCTCACTCGAAAATGGGTCACAGGTAGTTCAAACCCTTTGGGCAGAAACAAAAAAAGGTGAAACGCAAGTTCAGATTCCCATTACAGCGAAAATGGCTCCTAACATCTTCATCCACATCACGCTTTTACAGCCGCACGCGTCAACTGTAAATGATGCTCCGATTCGGCTATACGGAATTATCCCAATCGAAGTTGTTGACAAAAACACGCAGTTGCAGCCACAGCTGTCGATGCCTGAAGTTCTGAAACCTGAACAAACCACAACTATAAAAGTCAGCGAGAAAACAGGAAAGGCAATGACCTACACTATAGCTGTCGTCGATGAAGGCCTGCTCGACCTGACACGATTTAAAACACCTGATGCGTGGTCACATTTTTATTCCCGTGAAGCTTTGGGCGTGAAAACCTGGGACATCTATGATGAGGTCATTGGCGCTTACGGTGGAAAAGTCAACCAAATTTTCAGCATCGGTGGTGACGAAGACCTTGGCGGTGGACAATCCAAAAAAGCAAATCGATTTAAACCTGTAGTCATTTACCTCGGGCCATTCACGCTTCCGGCAGGCCAGACGAAAGTCCACCAGATAAAACTTCCAAAATATGTCGGCTCCGTACGCACAATGGTTGTAGCGGCAAACGCCGAGAATGCAGCCTACGGAACTGTCGAAAAAACAACGCCTGTCCGAAGTCCGCTGATGATTCTCGCTTCCTTACCTCGAAAGGTATCACCCGGCGAAAAAGTGACATTGCCGGTTACTGTTTTTGCCATGGAAAACCAGGTAAAGAACGTAACGCTTCAGCTCAAGACAAACAAAGGTTTTAGAACAATTGGTCAATCACAGAAAGCATTGTCGTTTACTCAGCCTGACGAAAAGATAGCTTATTTCGATTTAGAAGCCGCAGATATCATCGGAATCGGAAAAGTCACTGTCGTTGCCACTTCAGGAAAAGAACGCGCGAGCTTTGATGTTGAACTGGATGTTATCAATCCTAATCCGGTGACACAGGAATATAAAGAACTTATTCTAAAACCAAATGCAACCGGCACGATCAACTGGAGTTCGTTCGGAGTTGCCGGAAGCAATAACGCTAAGCTGGAAGTTTCGTCATTTCCGTCGATCGACTTCAACCGCCGACTCGACTTCCTCACTCAGTATCCTCACGGCTGCGTCGAACAAACGACATCCGGTGCCTTTCCACAACTATATCTCGCCGATATTGCCGACATCGATGCAGTCAGAAAACAAAAAATCCAGCGCAATGTCACCGCCGCAATTCAGAAACTGTCGCGCTTTCAAATGTCAAGCGGTGGTTTTGGATATTGGCCGGGCGAACAAATTGCAGACGATTGGGGAACCACGTATGTCGGTCATTTTATGATCGAAGCAGAGCGAAAAGGATATGCAATTCCGCCCAATTTCAGAAAGTCATGGATTTCCCACCAGTCAAAAGTCGCAAAACAATGGCGTTACGCGGCATATTACCAAAACGATTTTCCGCAGGCTTACAGATTGTACACATTGGCTTTAGCCGGCGCACCAGATTTATCGTCGATGAACAGGCTGCGTGAGACACAGGGAATTTCAAATGATGCCAAGCTCAGATTGGCCGCCGCGTATGTTCTTGCCGGCCAGAAGAACGTCGGCCTAACATTGCTTAACCGTAGTGAAATCGAGCCCAAACAAACCCACAACGGATATTACTATTATTTCGGTTCTGAAGACCGAAACAGGGCAATGACATTGGAAACTTTAGTGCTGCTCGGTAAAACCACCGAGGCTTTTAAAATGGCAAATAAAGTTGCCAAAGATCTTTCGTCAAACCAATGGATGAGCACTCAAACTACAGCATTCAGCCTTTATGCCATGTCAAAATTTGCACAGCAAAACGGTTCATCCGGAATTGACGTCGCCTTTACAAGCATCGGAGTAACCGCAGCTGTTAAGACGCAAAAAGGCTTTGCGGATCGAACTTTGGCTCCGGGTGCGAGCGGGAATGCAGTCAGCATCCGCAACAACAAAAATCAGACATTGTATGTAAAGGTCAGCTACAGCGGAATCTTGCCGATCGGGAAGGAGCAAACTGCGCAGCGTAACGTGGCCACGTCGGTTGTTTTTAAAGACCGGAAGGGAAAACCGATCAACATTTCAACCCTCGCACAAGGAACCGAATTTGTTGCCGAAGTCACTGTCAAAAATACAACCGGCGAAGCGATGACCAATTTTGCACTCACGCAGATCATTCCGTCAGGTTGGGAAATTGTAAACACCCGTTTTACTGATTTTGGAAGTTTTGCCGAAAACAAAGCCGATTACACCGACATCCGCGATGACCGTACAAATTTCTATTTTGGCCTGCAGGCGCAGGAAACCAGGACGTTCAAGATCCTGCTCAACGCGTCGTACATGGGCAAATATTATCTGCCGGGCGCACAATGTGAGGCGATGTATGACAACTCCTATTTCGCGCGGACAAAAGGACAATGGGTGAACGTGGTCAAGGAATAATTTTTTAGAAGCTGTTTCCCGCTTTTCATTTCAATCTTTTTGTTTGCATGCTGCTTCACAAAAAGGATTTTCATTGCAATCGGGGCTAAACAAACGAACCAGATTTTGCCAGATAAGATAATATCGCCTCGCAGGAAAATCACCGGCTGGGTTAAGAACAATAAAATAAAGTGCATCATTACATGGTTGCTTCTGGTGGTCTACTATTTTTCGTTGCCACGAACGCTCTTCAACCAGCCATATTCGACCGTAATTGAAAGTGCCGAAGGCGATCTTTTGGCGGCCAAAATAGCTTCCGACGGCCAATGGCGCTTTCCGGCTCAGGATTCTGTTCCCGACAAGTTCAAACATTGCATTGTTAATTTTGAAGATGCCCATTTTTATCATCATCCCGGATTTAATCCTGCGGCTATGGTTCAGGCGGTAATCCAAAACAGGAAAGCTGGTAAGGTTGTCCGTGGCGGAAGTACTCTGACACAGCAGGTCATCAGGCTTTCGCGGAATGAAAAAACCAGGAATTATTTTGAGAAAATGATTGAGCTTATTCTTGCGACACGCCTCGAACTCCGACATTCGAAAGAAGAAATCCTCGGGCTATATGCGGCGCACGCACCATACGGCGGCAACGTCGTCGGACTCGAAATGGCGTCGTGGCGATATTTTAACCTTCAGCCACACCAGTTGTCTTGGGCAGAAACAGCGACGCTTGCTGTTCTTCCAAATGCCCCTAGTTTAATTTATCCTGGAAAAAATCAGCAGAAACTTTTAATGAAACGAAACGCGCTGCTTAGGAAGCTTTATGAAAAGCACGTTATCGATAAAATGACCTATGAACTTGCTGTGTTGGAAGAACTTCCTCAAAAGCCTTTCGATCTTCCGCAAACGGCGCCACATCTGTTGCAGCAAGTCGCCAAAACAAATGAAGGAGAAAGAATCAAAACAACGGTAAAGTCGGCGTTGCAGGAACGGTTAAATCAAATTGCAAGTCAGTATTACAATCAATATAGGCAAAGCGAAATCTATAATGTTGCAATCATTGTTGTTGATGTTGAAACCCGAAACATCTTAGGATATGTCGGCAATTCTCCCACCGACGCAGATCATCAGAAAGACGTCGACATCATCATGGCACCACGAAGCACCGGAAGCATTTTGAAACCTTTTCTATACGCATCAATGCTTGATTCAGGGGAATTGTTGCCAAACACTCTGGTTCCCGACATTCCAACGCAGATCGCCGGTTATAGTCCGCAGAATTTCGATTTGACTTTTGACGGCGCCGTTCCGGCACACCGTGCGCTTGCACGCTCGTTAAACATTCCGTCTGTGCTGATGCTGAAAGATCATGGCGTAAACCGCTTCTATGACCTTCTGCAGCGGTTTAAGCTTCGTGACATCAAGAAACATCCAAACCATTATGGATTATCGCTGATACTCGGTGGTGCCGAAAGCAATTTGTATGATCTGACCAAAACTTACGCGGGATTAACTTCAACTGTTAATTATTTTACTTCAAATTCTGCCAAATACAGGAAAAACGAACTGACAGAGCTCAACTGGTTTGCAGAAAGCAAAATAGATTTTGGCGCTGATAGTTATAGCAAACAAATTTTAGGAGCAGGTTCGGTATGGTTAACGTATAACGCGATGAAGGAAGTCAATCGTCCCGAAGGAGATGAAGCCTGGAAATTCTACGACTCATCGCTTGAAATTGCGTGGAAAACCGGCACAAGTTTCGGAAATCGTGATGGCTGGGCAATCGGCACAAACTCAAGGTATGTTGTGGGAGTTTGGGTTGGCAATGCATCCGGAGAAGGCAGGCCGTCACTGACCGGCGTTGGAAGCGCGGCACCAATTCTGTTTGATGTATTCAATCTACTTCCGAGGAAGAAGTGGTTCGCAACTCCGTTTGACGATCTCGAAGAGGTTGAAGTATGCGAAAAAAGCGGGCACCTTGCGACCGAATTATGTTCCAAAATAAAGCAATGGGTTCCACTGAACAGCAAGAATACGACTCCGTGCCACTATCATAAACTTGTACACCTTGACATGTCGGCGCAATTTCAGGTCAACAGTGATTGTCAGGACATAGGCCAGATCCAGTCAAGGTCGTGGTTTGTGCTGCCGCCGGTGATGGCCTTGTTTTATAAAAGCCGACATATCGATTATGTTTCATTGCCGCCGTTTCGTGAAGGCTGTTCCGGCGGCACGGCCGTTGCAATGGATTTTATTTATCCGAAGAGCGATGCGAAGATTTATTTAACGCTGAATTTTAATGGAATCATTCAGCCGATCGTTGTTAAAGCTGCACATTCGCAACCAAATTCAAAGCTGTTTTGGTATCTAAACCGCAAGTTTCTCGGGACCACGCAAACATTTCATGAGATGTCGATTGAAGCAAAGACTGGAAAGTATTACTTATCGGTTACAGATGAGTTGGGGAATGAGATTAGCAGGAGGATTGAGATTGTAAGGGAGTAGAGAGGAAGTTGACATTTTTTGATTGACGGAAGTCGGTGACATAAGCTAAACAATTTTCAATAAGAAGCACCAACTTTTTTCGAAGACCGTAAGCTAAAACCTTATATTTGACTGCGATACTAATTTAATTCGATTGATAATGACTAAAAAACTACTATTAAACCTCTCATTTTGCCTGTTCTTTCTTTCGGCAATTGCACAGCCGGTGGCTAACCCGGTACCAAACATGAACCAATGTGGCAACGAAGTTTTTGACCTAACGGTGCAGGTTTCAATCGTATTAGGAAGTCAAACTCCAGCTGACTATTCAGTTACGTTTCATGTCTCGTCGTCAGATGCAAATGGCGGAGTCAATGCTATTAGCAATCCTTCTTTTTACGTCGCGGCTCAAAATGAAATACTTTATATCAGGATAACTGATGTCGATAATGAAAACCTTTTTGACGTAACCTCATTTCAGGTTACATGGGGTTTTGTAGATCTGCCTCCGCAGCCTGATGTGACTGTTTGTGACGGTTACACACTTCCGGTGCTTGCCGATGGAGAATACCGGACACAACCCGGCGGAGGTGGCAATGTGATACCGGTAAGTACTACTATTACCTCTACTCAAACTTTGTACATTTATCTCTCTATTGGAAGTTGTTCCGATGAAGAATCATTTGTAGTCACCGTCATCGCGACGCCGTCTACTATAAACTTTCCGGATGTTTTAGAATGTACTTCATACGTATTGCCGTCAATTCCTTATGGAAATTATTATACAGAATCTGGAGGAACCGGCATAATGCTTTCAGCTGGCAGTGTCATTACTCAAAGCACTACTATATATTGGATTGCTTTCAACAACATGTGTACTAGTGAAGCAAGTTTTCAGATCACTATCGGTTCAGTTCCTGTATCCCAGCCGACTCCACTTGTTGTATGCAGCAACGCGGGCTTCACAACTTTTAACTTAGACAGCAAAATTGAAGAGATAACAGGAGGTGTAGAAGGTTATAGCGTCACTTTTCATGAAACTCAAACTGACGCTGTTAATGGATTTAATGCCGTAAGCAATACAACAACTTATAATAATTTGGTTAATAGTAATCAGACTATATATGTTCGGGTTACGGTCGATGACTGTGTCTCAATCGTACAACTTCAACTACAGTCGCCGGCTTGCAGCGGAAATACAATATCAGGTGTTATACGTGTCGATGGAGATAGCAACGGATGTACTGAAAATGATTTGCCGGCTTCAAACGTAATGGTCTACGCCACAGGTGATGGTTTTACTTATTATTCATATACGAACGAGCAGGGACAATATAATTTTACTAATGTTCCGGCGGGCGGCTTACAGGTTAGGCTGGGCGAAGAGACTCTAGATATTTACGATGCCGACCCTGGCTATATGCCACTATTTATTAGTGGTATTAACACCAATAATGAAGTGAATTTTTGTTTAACTGAATCTGAACCGTTCACCGACGGCGGCATCTACATGTATCCGACCACTCAAGCGGTTCCCGGTTTCGGTGTTCAATATTATGTGGTTGTACATAATAATGGATCGGCATCAATTGACGGAACTGCAACATTAAACTATAATAGCAGCATGCTGACTTTCAGCAGTGCAACCACAGCTCCTGCAACGCAGGCACCAGGAATGTTAACATTCGATTTTGCTGATCTCGCGCCTTTGCAGAGCATAGTATATTTTATCGATTTTATGGTTGCAACTCCACCTGCGGCTAATATGGGTGATATCAATAGTTTATCGGCAAGTGTAGATATTGGTTCGGCAGACGATAACCCGGCTAATGATCAATTAGTCTACAACCAAACGATTGTAAGCTCTTTTGATCCCAATGAAATTGAAGTACTAGAAGGTGCAACAATAACGATATCTCAGGCGGGAGAATACCTTAATTACATTGTTAGATTTCAGAATGAAGGTACTTCTAACGCGGTTAAAGTTGTTGTGAAAACGCAGCTTGACCTCGATCTTGATTGGTCGACTTTTGTTCCGGTAGGATCAAGCCATGATTATTTGGTAGAGCGCAACGCAGGATTAGTTACATTCACCTTCAACAACATAAATCTCGTTCCAAAGTCAGTAGATGAGGCTGGAAGCCAGGGTTTTGCTGCATTTAGAATTAAGCCTAAACAGGATTTTGCTATTGGTGATTTCATACTTGCGACTGCAGACATTGTTTTTGACTTTAATGCACCAATAACAACAAATACTGTCAGCACCGAACTTATCAGTCTTGGAACTACAGAAAATAATGTTGTTAATCTAAAAATATGGCCAAATCCGGCATCAGGAGTTATTTACATAAGCACTGATATTTTTACCGAACAACAGTCGGTAATTACGGTAACTGATATGTCCGGCAAGGTCGTTATTCGTAAAGCACAAAATCTTAATGAAAATATGACTTCAATTGATATCTCCGGACTTGAATCAGGAATGTACATGCTGAGATTGGAGTCGGGTGAGGAATCGGTTGTGAAGAAGTTGATCGTGAGGTAGGGATTTATTTGTGCGAGAAGTTGTCGGTTGTCGGTTGTTGGATTGTTCCGTGATAACCGATAGCAAAACCCTTCACCTTTTACCCTTTACCTTGCACCCAACTCTAGCCCGGATCGCAGCGTAAATCCTGACATTGCCTCTCGTAAGCCGATTGATAGCAAGAAGTCAAGCAATGGCAGATTGCAGCGTAGAGCCGGAAACAGCTCCTAAAAAAAAATCCATAAAAAAACCGCCAGTCTTTCGAGAGGCGGTTTTTGTGTTTAATCTGCGATAGGCGCTCCTTTTTCATCAAAAAAATGATATTCTAGAAAAGTATACGCGTCGCGTGGAATTATTTTGATCCATTTTTTATGTTCGAAATACCATTTCGCACGTATAGATGGAAAACCTTTTGTTAAATATGCCTCGACAAATGGGTGCGTACTGAGTACGAACTTCTTGTGCGATTTGGCAAGCCTTTCGACATCGCCGGCGATCTTATCAATAATTAAAATCGGAGCTTCGATCTCAGCTTTGTTGTCGTTAGGATCTTCTTCGCGGGTTTTAATATTGACTTCCGGCCTTACCCTTTGCCTTGTGATCTGGATAAGTCCAAATTTACTCGGCGGAAGGATTTTATGCTTGGCCTTGTCGTCGCTCATTTCCTGACGGAGGAAATCAAACAGCTTCTTGCGGTTATCGGGGTTAGTCATATCGATAAAATCGACTACTATTATTCCGCCCATATCACGCAGTCGCAACTGACGAGCGATCTCTGCTGCAGCGATCATGTTGACCTCGAGTGCAGTATCTTCCTGATTGGTCGCCTTATTCGAACGGTTGCCACTGTTGACGTCGATGACGTGCAGCGCTTCGGTATGTTCGATGATAAGATACGCGCCTTTACTCATTGACACAGTCTTTCCGAATGAGGTCTTGATCTGTCTCTCTACATTGAATTTTTCGAATATAGGAGTGTCTTTTGACTGATATAGCTTCACAATAGATTGTTTTGAAGGTGCTATCTCATGCAGATAGTCCTTGGTTTCGTTGAACAGCTCCTCGTCATCTATGTGGATTCCGCTAAAGGAATCGTTGAACACGTCGCGTAATATCGAAGATGCACGATTTAGCTCTCCGAGTACTTTTGACGGATGATGGGCCGCTGGTAATTTTTTGCACATTGCTGTCCACCTGGCGAGCAGGTTTTGCAAGTCTTTGTCTAGTTCAGCTACTTTTTTGCCTTCGGCTACCGTACGAACGATAACGCCGAAACCTTTTGGCCTGATTGATTGAACGAGTCGTTTAAGACGATCTTTTTCTTCTTTGGAATCGATTTTTTGAGAGATCGATATTCGGTCAGAAAAAGGAACGAGAACAATATACCGGCCTGCAAGCGACAGCTCAGAGCTGATCCGTGGGCCTTTGGTTGATATAGGTTCTTTTACAACTTGTACTAATACTGATTGATTGGTAGTTAACACATCGGTTATAGTACCATCTTTATCAATCTCTTTTTCAAACTTAAAGTTTTTGAGGGTGAAATCTTTGATCTTGCCAGTTGTGACAAGTTTGATGAATTTAAGTGAAGAGGCGAGGTTAGGCCCAAGATCGTGATAATGCAAAAATGCATCTTTCTCGAAGCCAACATTAACAAACGCAGCGTTTAATCCTGCGACAGGCTTTCTGATCTTAGCGATAAAGATATCGCCGACCTGAAAGTTGCTTTTTTCTTCTTCCTTGTGTAATTCTATAAGTTTCCCATCTTTTAATAAGGCAAAATCTACGGCTTCAGAACTTGATCTTATGATTAATTCTTTATTCACACTGTAAATTTTTATCTCTTTTAGGTGAAGGGTTAAGGGTTAAGGGTGAAAGGAGTGCCCTTCACCTTTTACCTTTCGCCTTTTACCCGAAAGGATGTTGAACAATTGTTGTTTTGCCGAAGGATAAATTATCCGATTTCAATGAACGGTAAAAAGAAAAAAGTAGTGGAGACTACTTTTTCTTTTTGTGGCGGTTAGCTCTCGCTCTTTTCTTTCTCTTGTGAGTAGCTACCTTATGTCTTTTTCTTTTTTTACCACTTGGCATAAATTGGAATTTTGGTGATTATTATTACTTGGTTTCGTTATTTGTCTTTACACCTTCTACAAAAACTTTTGCAGGTTTAAATGCCGGAATATTGTGAGCCGGAATTTTGATAGTGGTATTTTTTGAAATGTTTCTTCCTGTTTTTTCTGCTCTTGTTTTGATGATGAAACTACCAAAACCTCTTAAGTATACATTATCACCTGTTTCAAGTGAAGTCTTAACTTCTTCCATAAATGACTCAACTGTTGCCTGCACGTCACCTTTTTCAAGTCCTAATTTTTCTGCAATTTTCGCTACGATATCTGCTTTCGTCATTTTCTCTTAATATTATAGTTTATGTGATTTTTTGAGGTTGCAAATATATGAACTAAAAAACTAAATCTATCCTAAAACCTTAAATTTTAATATAGTATAAACAGCTACTTTTGTGGACTTTGCGATTTTATGGAATTTTCTAGAGTTTTGATTGATTGGTACTTAGCTAAAAGGCGCGATCTTCCGTGGCGGACGACGCGTGATCCGTACAGGATTTGGATGTCAGAAATTATCCTCCAGCAGACACGCGTTGCACAGGGACTTCCGTATTATAATGCCTTCATTGAAGCTTTTCCGACTGTATTTGACCTTGCTTCCGCCGACGAACAAACCGTGTTGAAGTTGTGGCAAGGCTTGGGTTATTACTCACGCGCCCGAAATCTTCATAAAACGGCAAAGCACGTGGCTGAGGAATTGAACGGGCTTTTTCCTGAATCTTATATTGGATTGCTGAAGTTAAACGGAGTTGGAGCTTACACCGCAGCGGCAATTGCTTCATTTTCGTATGATGAAGCCGTTCCGGTTGTGGATGGGAATGTTTATCGCGTTCTTTCCCGATACTTTGACATTGAAACCGATATAGCAACTCCGGCTGCACGTGTTGAGTTTACTGAACTAGCTGCGGAATTGTTGCCGAAGGACAAAGCTGCGTTATTTAACCAGGCTATAATGGAGTTTGGTGCGCTTCAGTGTGTGCCGAAGAATCCCGTTTGTGAAATTTGTCCATTCAATACTTCATGTTTAGCGCTAAAACTAAAGAAAGTAAATCTGCTTCCAATTAAAAGCAAGAAGAAACCTCCACGGATACGACACTTAAACTACTTGCTGATGCGTGATGACGCAGACAATGTTGCAATTCAAAAAAGAACAGGTAGTGGCATTTGGCGGAATCTATATGAATTTCCGTTGATCGAAACTGATTCCGCCGCGGGAATAGGAGAAATGATTCCTCTGATCAACGAAGTTCATGAAGCAGCCGTTGTTTATGAATCTCCCGAGCATGATGTTATCCATAAACTCACGCATCAGCATCTTCATATTAAATTTTGGAATGTGCGTGTAAAGGGGCAATTGCAACAAGCCGTTGCAGAAGCTGATCTGCAGTCTTACCCCTTTCCGATCGTGCTCTTTAATTATATTGAAAAGAATTGGAAATAATATCCAACTTTGTATATTTGAGTTAAAACTACGAACATGAACGGAACGCTGAATAAGGTAATGCTGATCGGACATTTAGGCGATGAGGTGAAGATGCACTACTTTGAAGGAGGAAACTGCATCGGCCGATTTCCGTTGGCTACCAATGAAGTTTATATCAACCGTCAGACCAACGAAAAGATCACGTCAACCGAATGGCACAATTTAGTTGTCCGGAATAAAGCTGCCGAAATCTGCGAGAAGTACTTGTCAAAAGGCGATAAGATCTATATCGAAGGCCGGATCAAATCCAGGCAATGGCAGGCAGAAGATGGCGCTACAAAATACACCACTGAAATTCAGGTTACCGAGTTCACTTTCCTGACTACGAAGAAGGACACAGACAATACTAAGCATACATCTGATTCCAAACCAAATTACGAAAATCAGAACCTGCCGGAAAACGACCTTCCTTTTTAAATTATGCTAATTAATAGATATCTACTTTCCGCTTGTGCGGCTGCTTTTTTTTTGACAACCGGCTGTAAAGATGATGTGGTTCCAAAACCGTCGGCACAACTTCGTCTTGAATATCCGGAAGCAGCGTATGTTCCGTTTGAGAACCGCTGTCCGTACACTTTTGCTTTAAATGAAGAAGCAATTATCAAAGAAAAAGGTATTTGCAATTTTACGATTGATTATCCGAAGATGAAAGCCACAGTATATCTGACCTATAAACCGGTGCAGGCTGACATCAACGCGCTCTTGCGTGACGCACAGAAACTAACCTATGAACACGTAATAAAAGCTGATGATATTATTGAGCAGCCTTTCATTAATCCGGAGGATAAAGTATTTGGGATGTTTTATCAGGTTCAGGGAAATGCAGCTACCAATGCACAATTTTATGTTACAGACAGTATAAAACATTTTGTCACCGGTTCTGTGTATTTTTATGCTAAACCGAACTTTGATTCTGTTATGCCTGCTGCCAATTATATCAAAGATGATATGCGCATGATCATGCAGACAATAAAATGGAAATAAAAAAAAGGGAACTTACTAGGTTCCCTTTTTTGATCTGTCTTAACTTACAATACTTTCTTTTCTTCTGTACTGCAAGATTTCTTCGATGCGCAACATGCAGGTTTCCCTTCAGGTTTTGCGTCTGCTGCAGCAGCTTTTTCTTCAGCAGCAGCTTTCTTTGACTTCTTTTTCTTCTTTTCTTTCTTAGGATCACCATAAGCCATTGCTTGGTCTCCTGTAGATTTCATGTTTGTAACTGTGTATGTCTTTCCGTCAGCAACTGCTTCCACAGCGATGATAATTGTTTCAGGCGTTTGCTTTGAAGGGTCAAATTTGATGGTTGCTCGTTTAGTTTCGAAATCGACTTTAGCTTCCTGAACACCGTCCAATTTTGCAACTTTTGATTCAATAGCCTTTGAACATCCAAGCGCGCAGCTCATTCCGTTGATGGTGAAGCTTGCAGTTTTAGTTTTTGGAGTAGTTGTGGTGGCAGCGGTTTCTGTTGCTGCTGAATTTTCTGCCGGGGCATTATTCGTGTCTTTGCAACCAACAAACATTGTAGCTGCAGCGAAAAGGCCTAAAAATGATGTACTTAACTTCATAACTATGTCAGGATTAAAATGATTTATATTCGACTTCCACAAATTTACTTAAAAAAGAACGCCATAATCATTAAAATGTTTCAATTTTGATATCGCTAAATTAAAATGATGGAAGCATCCAAAAAACAAAAGTGGCTTTACCTGGTTGTACTTGCATTAATTTGGGGCAGTTCTTTTATTCTGATTAAGAAAGGATTGCTCGGTTTGAACCCCTTTCAGCTTGGTGCGCTGAGAATAATTTTCGCTGCATTGTTCTTACTCGCGATCGGTTTCAAGAGTTTGCCCGTTATTCCGAGGTACAAATGGAAGTACATCGCAATGACTGCGGTGTTGGGAACTTTCATTCCTGTTTTTCTGTTTTCAGTTGCACAGACTGAGATTTCAAGTTCGGTTAGTTCGATCCTGAACTCATTGACGCCATTAAACACGTTAGGTTTCGGAGTTTTGGCATTTGGACTGACAACAAAGCGGAGTCAGTTAATTGGCGTTCTTATTGGCCTTGCCGGCAGTGCTTTGCTGATCTTTAATGGTGCTTTAAACCATCCTGAGCAGAATTATTGGTATACCATTCTCGTAATTATTGCATCGATGTGCTATGCCTTGAACGTGAATTTGATTAAAAAACACTTATCGGATTTGAGTCCGATTGCAATTTCAGCGGGAAACTTCGCGCTGATGCTGATCCCTGCGCTGATTGTTCTATTATGCACGAACTTCATTGATGTAGTTGAAACAGAACGCGTTCAGCACTCGATTTTGTTTGTTGTAGTGCTTGGAGTTTTCGGAACAGGAGTCGCTAATATTATTTTCTTCAGGCTTATTCAGATGTCGTCTGCGGTTTTTGCTTCATCTGTCACATATCTCATTCCTGTTGTTGCTTTCTTTTGGGGATTGCTGGATAATGAGATGCTGACGCCGGTTCAATTTATTGGCGCATTCATTATTCTAGTAGGCGTTTATCTTTCAGGTAAAAAATAAAAAAGGCTGTCGGTTAAGACAGCCTTTTGAATAGTAGTTAAAGAAGATTATAGGAAATCAGCATCAGTTACACCTTCGTTGACCTTAACGTCGGTTGTAGTTAATTCGATGTCAATACCAACATTCATTACCATTTTATATGGAACCTGAACTCCTT
This sequence comes from Flavobacterium sp., assembly GCA_036399435.1. Taxonomy (GTDB): domain Bacteria; phylum Bacteroidota; class Bacteroidia; order Flavobacteriales; family Flavobacteriaceae; genus Flavobacterium. The sequence continues at coordinate 3,496 of DASWND010000044.1, read as the reverse complement.
TTACATTTCGGTAGTCGCTTAGGTAAGTTGTCTGAGTCATTGACTGACCGCCTTGCTCCATCAATTTAGAAGCAGCAACTTTAAATCCTGAAGCAACATCATAATAGTATGTGCTTTTGCCGTCTTTGATTACATACGCATCGCTGCCATTAATGTTTTCAATTCCGTCAATTGATAATTTTGTATTCTTCAAAAGTTCTATTTCCTCGAACGGAGCAGCTTCAGCGCGTAGTTCTTTAAGTTCATCACCGGTCACATCTTGTCTTTGACCTTGCTGAACCTGGTAAGCGCCTTTGTCGTTAACGACCTGCTTCATCATTGAATTGCCCATCATTTTCATTTCAACTGCAAGTTTACCTGCAGAAGACACTTTTTTAGTTACCTCAAGCGGCATTCCCTGTACAGTTCCGGTAGCGATCATACTAAGGGTTTTAACAGCTTTCAAAGCTTTTTCGCCACCCATTGCTTTAATGGAGTTTTGCAGGACTGTGGCTGCAGTAACACCTGAAGGAATTGCTTTTTTAGTTACAGGCTTGTCAATAGGATTTCCGAATTTATCGAAATAGAACATTGGTATCTGCAACTTTTCAAGGCCCGGAAGTACTTCAGATCCTTTTCCGACGATAACAATTCTCGTATTGTCGCCAAGAAAATATTTGTTTGAAACACGAAGGATATCTTCCGGTGTTACCGCGTTGATGTTCTTGATATAGTTTTCGTAAAAATCAGCAGGAAGCTTCTCTGTTTCAATGTTTAAAGCATATCGTGCAATGGTTTGCGGCTTTTCGATCTGCATTACAAAACGACCGATGTATCCAGCTTTAACATTGCTTAGAACTTCTGCGGAGACTTTTTCAGTTCTGATTCTTTTGATCTCTTTAATGAATTCAACAACAGCGCTATCTGTTACCGCATTTCTAACCTGAGATGCAGAGCTGAACATTGAAACGTAACGGCTTGGGCTGATGCTTGAGCGTGCTCCGTATGTCCATCCGTGCGCTTCTCTAAGATTCATGTTAAGGTAGCTGTTGAAATCACCACCCAAAACCTGATTTGCAACGATTACCGGAAAGTAATCAGGATTTGACATTTCCAGTTTTACAGTGTTCACCAAAGAAATCTCTGATTGAACTGCGTTCGGCATGTCAACAAAGTTGATTTGCGTGTACTGAACATTCTGTGGATCTGTATAAGATTGCGAAGGAGCTGTTCCTTTTTTCCAGTCACCAAAAAGTTTGGTTACCATCTTTTTAACCTCTTTAAATTTCACATCACCAATTACAACAAGATAAGCGTTGCCCGGCTGGAAGTATGTGTTGTAATTAGCTTTAACATCCTCAAGAGTTACGTTGTTGATGGTTTCTTCGCTAAGAAATTCACCTGCAGGATGACTTTTTCCGAATGCCAAAACGTTCCGAACACGTCCGGCAACAGCAGGAACGCTTTTCTCTTGTGTTTTCAAACCTTCGATAAGCTTGTCTTTCTCTTTCTGAAATTCTTCTTGTGTGAATACAGGATTTAATGCACCATCAGCCATTAGTTCAAGTGCGCGGTTCGCATACTTTGATAATGAGCTTGCGTAAGCGCCTGAAGAATAAAAGCTGATGTCTGCTCCAAGGAAATCAATTTCCTCGTTAAAAGCATCTTTAGAAATTTTCTTTGTTCCACTTCCGATAAGTGCGCTTGTCAGATCATCTACACCTTTTTTAGCTCCTTCGGCGTATGGTGCGTTATCGATCGTTAAGCTGAAAGATACACGTGGAAGTTTATGGTTTTCTACAACCATTACTTTTAATCCATTTGAAAGTTCGAATGTTTCCGGTTTTTTGACTTTAATTGTCGGAGCCGGACCCGGTTTTGGCTGTGGCCTGTCTTGTGCTTGCATAGTGATCGTTAAAAACAAGACTGTCAGTGCTATAATGCTTTTCTTCATGATAATTAGTTTTGTGCTTTGTCTTTAGCAGGGACGTAATCTAGAACCAGCCTTTGATTAGGGTTTAGGTATTTTTTTGCGATGTCTCTGATCTCTTCACGTGTAATAGAACGGTACATTTCGATTTCGCTGTTGATCAGGTTAACATCACCATAAAGAAGGTAATAAGATGCAAGGTTTTCGGCAACGCCTTCTACGCTTGAATTGCTGTTTACGTAGTTGTTGTCGTACTTGTTCTTAAGTTTTTCAAGTTCTCTTTCGGAGATAAGTTCAGTTTGAAGTTTTACGATTTCTTCATCCATTTCTGAAAGTATTGTTTCAGTTTTTGTTTCGCCTTGTGGCATTCCGTATAGGATGTACATTCCGTAATCTTCCTGGTTGAAGCTGAAGGCACCAACTTGTAACGCCTGTTTCTGGTCGTCAACGATTTTTTTGTAAAGACGTGAACTTTTTCCGTCGCTAAGGATCGTTGATATCATGTCAAGAACACGAGCGTCACGGGTTTTCATAGACGGAGTTCTGTATGATGCAACGATCATTGGAATCTGAATGTTCGGATCTTCGTAAGTCGCTCTAAGTGTTTGTGTAATTGGAGCTTCAGTGATCATTGTACGCTTAATATCTGCGCCACGTGGAATAGCACCGAAATATTTCTGAACCCATTCTTTAGTTTTAGCGGTGTTGATATCACCTGCGATTACAAGAACTGCATTGTTTGGCACATAGAACTTTTTGTTGAATGCCTGGAATTCCTCAAGAGTTGCAGCATCAAGGTGTTCCATAGAACCGATCGTAGCCCATTTGTAAGGGTGATCTTTAAACATGTTGCGTTTTACTTCAGCAATTAGGTTTCCGTATGGCTGATTGTCAACGCGTAGTCTTTTCTCTTCTTTTACAACTTCATTTTGCGTGTCAACACCAATCTGGTTGATGACAGGGTGCATAAGACGTTCAGATTCCATCCAGAGTCCAAGTTCTAAGTTGTTCGAAGGAAAAACCTCGAAGTAGTAAGTACGGTCGTCTGAAGTATTTGCATTGTTTGTTCCACCGTTAGCAGTTACAATTTTGAACCATTCGCCACGGTTAATGTTTTTAGTGCCTTCAAAAAGCAGGTGTTCGAAGAAGTGTGCGAAACCTGTTCTCTCCGGATTTTCATCTTTTGCACCAACGTGGTACATTACAGATGTAATAACAACCGGTGCCGACGGATCGTTATGCAAAATAACATGCATCCCGTTGTCGAGGTTGTACTCTTCAAAAGCTACCTTTTGAGCGGAAGCAGTTGCTCCCAGTGTAAGCGCAGCACTTAAAGCCATTAGTGAATTTTTCATAAATATAAAAAAGTTTAATTTTTCGTATTGGTATTAGATGAATACCTTTCGTTACGCGCAAAAGTAATTTTTTTTGGGGAAAGGAGTTGTAGGATAGGGAGAAAAGTTGTTTGGAAGATGGAAAAGGAGAAGTTGTTAGTTGTTGGTTGTCAGTTGTTGGATTGTTTGTTGGGAGATGAGGATGAAATGTTCGTTGTTCAACATTCAACATTCGACGTTCAACATTGAATTT
>DASWND010000043.1:0-20993 GCA_036399435.1 Flavobacterium sp. | reverse complement strand
GTTGCGGGAAATGTATAGGTAAAAGCATCAGTTTTGGAGTTTTCAAAATCTACTCCGGTGAACAATTGGTGTTTTACACTTCCAGTTTTGAAAACGCCATTAAGGCTGATCTGCTCGCCGAAAATTTGCTCCAGGTTTTTGTTTTGACCCAGTGGTCGGTTCCAAGTGCCATCGGCGTCCGGCACAATTCGCTCTGTTCCTTTCGATGTTCTGTTGTAATCTTGGAAAGATGAATTGAAGTTAAACTTCCATTTCGTATTAAATGCATGTGAAACTAACGTCGAAACCGAGGATTGGGTAGTATTTCCATTTGACCACTCTGCACCAAGGTAAAGATTTCGTGGCAAATCAACAATTTCTTTTCCGATAATTCCCGTACCAAAATCCGGTGTCCAATCTGCATTTAGATAATCACCCTGAACTATTATCTCAGTTTTTGGGCTGATCTTGAAAAGAAACGAAGGATTGATGTAAAGACGCTCGTTCTTAACAACATCCCTAAAACTTTCAGAGTTTTCGTAAGAACCTGTAATGCGGTATGCGATCGAGTTGTTTAAAGGCCCATAGACATCTAGTGATGGCTTATAAAAACAATAGCTTCCCACCTGCATTGATACTTCACCTCCATGTGTAAATAAAGGTGTCTTTGTTACCATATTAAGTATCCCGCCGGGTGCAACATTCCCATACAGTAGTGCTGCACTTCCACGCAGGACTTCTACTTTTTCTAGAGACGAAACTTCGGGGATTGATCCGCTGCTGAAACGAAATCCGTTTTTAAACATGTTGTTTGCAGACATATCGTAGCCGCGGGAGAAAAATGATTCCTGTGCGCCACCGCGTGCTGAGCTAACATATACACCGTTAATATTTCTGATGACCTCACTTAACCGAATCGCCTGTTGCTGATTAATTACTTCTCCTTCTATAACTTGTAAGCTTTGCGGTAAATCCATTGGGGCGATCCCTGAACGCACGGCTGAAGCGGGTTCTTGACGGCTGCTGGTAATGACTATCTCCTTTAAAACCTCACCTTTTTTATTTTTAATTGTGTCGGAGAGCGGAAGTTCAAACTGATCATCTTGAAGTGCGGGATTGTAAGAAGTTCCCTGTGCTGAGGCTGAAATAGCGCTGAGTAACAGTAGCGCGGCGGTTGTTAGTTTAAGCATCTATTTGGATTGATTAAAAATAGCGATGCAAATGTAGGAAACAACTTTTTGAATTTAAGGCTTATTTAGAATAAATAAGAATAATATTTTTTAATTAATTGGGAGCCACGAAGTTGGAGAAAAAAAAGATTTAGGCCACGAATGCACGAATTACTTGGCTCACAACTGCCCTCAGTGTCAGCGATAAATTATTGATGAAATATAGGTGAACACGCACGGTCGTAACGAATTCCACTCCCGCGTATTGCGATAGCCAAAATGTCTAATTCACTTTAGTCATCGCAAATCGTTCAGCACTGGGTTTTCCTTGTTGTATGCCCGAAATGTCAGCGACAAGACTGTCTTTTGTGATCTGCAAATATGAGATCTTTTGCGGGTAGTTATGCGCGGGATTTTCAAATATCAGCTTGCTGCCTTCTGCGCTTGTCATATTAAACTGCACCGGTTTGTCACCGTTTTGTCCCTTAACGGTTGGCGTGTAATTAACCGCCAAACCACGCTGCGACAATACAATTTGCTCCTGGTGAAGTGTATCATTCTCCCTGATAAAAAAAGCTTGCCCATTATAAGTACTATCATTAGCCTTAACCCAGGATTCGCTCCATCGCCCGTCCGCTGATAAATTCTCCCAATCACCAAGCAGCCATTCCGCTTTAGCGAGCATTTCATATTTTTCCTTTCGCTCTTTATTCTGACAGCTTAGCAGCATAAAAGGTATTGCAAGAAGGGTTATATATCGCATAATATAAATTTTATCAGATAATCTCACATTGAATTTGACGTTCAAAAGTAGCGAAATAACCGGGCTTTTTCTCCAGTATCAAACCAAGGAATTTTTCGTAAATTTGCAGCCGAATTAAGTGGAAAGAAAGATGTTAGACAGACTACAGATAGTAAAACAGCGCTTCGACGAAATATCAGACCTGATCATTCAGCCTGATGTCATCGCCGATCAAAAGCGCTATGTGCAATTGAACCAGGAGTACAAAACTCTGAAGGCACTTGCTGAAAAAAGAGATGAATACGTTTCTATTATGGCGAACATAGAAGAAGCGAAAGAAATAATTGCAGATGGAAGCGACCCCGAAATGGTCGACATGGCAAAAATGCAGCTCGACGAAGCGAATGAAAGGCTTCCAGAACTTGAAGAAGAGATCAAATTCATGCTGATTCCCAAAGATCCCGAAGATGCTAAAAACGTCATGGTCGAGATCCGCGCCGGAACCGGGGGCGATGAAGCCAGTATTTTCGCAGGTGATCTTTTTAGAATGTATACAAAATACTGCGAGAGCAAAGGCTGGCGCACCTCGGTTGTTGATATGAACGAAGGAACGTCAGGCGGATTTAAAGAAGTTATCTTTGAAGTTACCGGCGAAGATGTTTACGGAACTTTAAAATTTGAAGCCGGAGTTCACCGTGTTCAGCGTGTTCCGCAGACTGAAACCCAGGGACGTGTTCACACCTCGGCGGCGACCGTGATGGTGCTTCCCGAAGCTGAAGAATTTGATGTTCAGATCGATCCGAATGATGTGAGAGTCGACTTCTTCTGTTCATCTGGTCCCGGTGGCCAGTCGGTAAATACAACGAAATCGGCTGTGCGATTAACGCATATTCCAACTGGTTTGGTGGCGCAGTGTCAGGACGAAAAATCGCAACACAAGAACAAAGACAAAGCTTTTACGGTTTTGCGTTCACGTTTATATGACATGGAACTTGCCAAAAAAGATGCTGAAGATTCTGTAAAACGTTCTTCGCAGGTGAGTTCAGGCGACCGTTCGGCTAAGATTCGGACTTATAATTACGCTCAAGGACGAGTTACCGATCACCGAATCGGACTCACATTATACGATCTTGGAAACATCATGAACGGCGACATTCACAAGATAATCGATGAGCTGCAATTAGTCAGTAACACTGAAAAACTCAAAGAAGCAAGCGAAGTTTTCTAATAATTAAGCCTCATTTTTTGTGAGGCTTTTTTTTTGAAGCCATTTCCCGCTTTTCGCCTATATCTTTTTCTCCATCGCAAGCTCGGGAGAAAAAGGATGCCGGCTTCAATCGGGGCTAGGGCTTCAGCGTTTAAATCAAAATGTTAACTTTGCAAAAAGCTTCAACAAAATATTATCCGAATTGACAACAGTACAACTTACGCAAGAAATTCACAAAAAGAAATCTTTCCTCTGCATCGGCTTAGACACGGATTTAACTAAAATTCCACCGCATCTTCTCGAACTTGAAGATCCTGTATTTGAATTCAACAAAGCCATTATCGATGCCACTCATGATCTTGCGGTTGCTTACAAACCAAATACGGCGTTTTATGAAGCAAACGGAATCAAAGGCTGGCAATCGCTGCAGAAAACTATTAATTATCTGAACGATCACCACCCAAACATCTTCACCATCGCCGACGCAAAACGTGGCGACATCGGAAATACATCTTCAATGTACGCCAAGGCATTTTTTGAAGATCTTAACTTTGATTCTGTTACAGTCGCGCCATACATGGGACAAGATTCAGTAGAGCCTTTCTTAGAATATCAGGATAAAATCACAATACTTCTCGCGCTGACTTCAAACTCAGGCGCATTTGATTTTCAAACAAAAACCACAACAGGATCAGAGCTTCATAAAAATGTTTTAGCAACAGCGATCCGGTGGAAGAATTCTCAAAACCTTATGTTCGTAGTGGGTGCCACCAAAGCAGAATATTTCGAAGACATCCGTAAAATCGTTCCCGATCATTTTCTTCTCGTACCCGGAGTTGGGGCGCAAGGCGGCAGTTTATCCGATGTCTGCAAATACGGATTAAATAAAAACGTGGGGCTTTTGATCAATGCTTCGCGTGCCATAATCTACGCATCGAAAGAAGAAAATTACCAGCAAAAGGCGAGGGCAGAGGCATTAAAATTACAACAGGAAATGCAGGAAATTCTAATGTCGTACGTATAGTTTCAGCATCTTTCGCACCAAATAACAGAACACAAAAAAGCCGGGATTCGACAGAAATCACCGGCTTTTCTTTTAACTAACTCTAACCAAATAATAAAAACCCTTTATTATTCTCCAAATATCAAAATATTTAAACCGTTAGTATGTTAATGGTTTGTTATTTTATCTTTCTGATTCTCAAATTTTTATCACTTCTTATCCTGAAGTGCAAACACGCGTTTTAGCAAGTCTGAAGTTCGGGCGCTCAGGTCATTACGAATTTTTTTCTCTTCCACCGCTACCATTGTAAAGACGCCGTCCATGGCTTTTCGGGTTACGTAATCCTTAAGATCAGGATTCACTTTGGTCACCGTCGGAATGCTGTTATACTTTGTAATAATATTCGCCCAAACTTTATCAGCACCAACTTTAGACAGAGATGTCTGAACCTTCGGGCTAAACTTTGCATAAAGCGCATTTGAAGTGCTGCTTTGCAAATAAGTCGTCGCAGAATTATCGACACCCATTAAAATATTAGTCGCATCTGAGAACGTCATTTTAGTAACCGCATCACTAAAAATCGGAATAGATTCTTTTACCGCTGATTCCGCTGCACGGTTTAGGACTTTCAATCCTTCGTCAGCAATGCTTGCCATTCCCATACTACGTAACGTTTTGTCGACCTTTTGTAATTCCGGCGGAAGCAAAATTTTTACTGCCTGATTTTTAAAAAATCCGTCGGTAGCTGTCAACTTTGTCACCTGATGCTCAATACCGTTATTTAAAGCCTCCTTTAATCCGGAGGCAATTTCTTGATTGCCCATTGTTCCGAATCCCGGATACTGGCTTGCTACCTGTTGAAGTTCGGCACAACCGAACAATAATAGCACTGATGCTAATGTTAGAACTTTTCTCATTGTTATTGTTTTTTATCCTGAAGTGCAAATACTTGTTGAAGAAGTGGCGAAGTGCGCGCCGAAATATTGTTTCTGATCTTAAGTTCCTCGACAGCGATCATTTTAAAAACTCCATCGAGGGCTTTTTTTGTAACATAGTCATTAATGTCCGGATTGACCTTAGCAACAAAAGGCAGGCTATTATATTTATTCATGATATTCTCCCAGATCTTATCAGCGCCAACTTTGCCTAATGAGGATTTAACAACCGGACTAAACTTTAGGTATAAGGGCTTTGATGTACTGTTCTCAAGAAATGATGTCGCGGCGTTACTGTTACCCATTAAAATATTTTTGGCATCGGTAACCGACATATTTTTAATGGCAGTCACAAAAATTGGCGTTGCTTCTTTCACTGCATCTTCGGCTGCGCGGTTTAAGGATCGTATTCCGTCGTCAGCAAGCTTGCCCATTCCTGCTTTTCGCAGTGCTTTATCAACTCGTTGAAGTTCCTCAGGAAGAAGAATTTTGACAGCTTCGTTTCTAAAAAAACCATCTGTGGCGGTCAGTTTAACAACCTGCTCATCAACTCCCTTTTGTAAGGCTTCCTTTAGGCCGGCGGAAATGTCGAGTGTTGAATTATTTGATTTTGCTGCACTAATTGTTTGATTAGCTTTTTTGACGAGATCTTTAAATTGAGCCTGTGATGCGAACGGCATCATCAGAATGACCAAGAGTAGTTTTTTCATAAGTTGTTTTTCGGGCAGAGGCAATCTTTGTGCCGCAAATTCTTGTGGCGATGCTGCTTCCAGCCGAACCTTTTGTGTTTTAAATGTACGTAAATTTTTAAATAATCCGTAAATTGCTTGCGTTTTTGAACTACTAAAATTACAATGGAGCAAGTAAAACCCTATACACCTGTTAATAAAGTAAGAATTGTAACTGCAGCGTCTCTTTTTGACGGACACGATGCAGCGATCAATATCATGAGAAGGATTATACAGGCAACCGGAGTGGAAGTCATCCACCTCGGACACGATCGCAGCGTTGAAGAAGTGGTGAACACTGCTATTCAGGAAGATGCGAATGCTATTGCGCTTACGTCCTATCAAGGCGGACACATAGAATACTTTAAATACATGCACGATCTTTTAAAAGAAAAAGGTGCAGGACATATAAAAATATTTGGCGGCGGCGGCGGCGTAATACTTCCGTCAGAAATCGAAGCTTTACAAGATTACGGCATAACACGGATCTACTCACCGGATGATGGGCGTGCGCTTGGCTTACAGGGAATGATAAATGACCTGGTGCAGACATCAGATTATCCGGTTGGCGATAAACTCAACGGCGAAATCAACCATCTCGAAGAAAAAAATCCAACCGCAATTGCACGCGTCATTTCAGCAGCCGAAAACTTTCCGGATGTCGCAAGAGATACAATGCAGGCGATTGCTTCCAAAAATAAAACAAGCACAACGCCTGTTTTAGGAATTACAGGAACAGGCGGCGCCGGAAAATCATCTTTGGTAGATGAACTTGTACGCCGATTTTTGATTGATTTTCCTGAAAAAACTATCGGACTTATTTCCGTAGATCCATCCAAACGAAAAACAGGCGGAGCACTTCTCGGTGATCGTATTCGTATGAACGCGATTAACAATCCGCGTGTTTATATGCGTTCGCTTGCCACACGTCAATCAAATCTGGCGCTATCGAAATATGTTGCAGATGCAATTGAAGTTTTAAAAGCTGCCAAATATGATCTGATCATCCTCGAAACATCAGGAATTGGTCAGTCAGATACTGAAATTATGGATCATTCCGATGTCGCACTTTATGTCATGACACCTGAATTTGGCGCAGCTACGCAATTGGAAAAAATTGACATGCTTGATTTTGCTGACCTGGTTGCTATCAACAAATTCGATAAAAGAGGTTCACTTGATGCTTTGCGCGATGTGAAAAAGCAATATCAGCGAAACCATCAGCTTTGGGATGCTGATCTTGATTCGTTGCCTGTCTTTGGAACAATCGCTTCGCAGTTTAATGATCCTGGTATGAACACGCTCTATAAAGCTGTGATGGATAAAGTTGCTGAGAAGACTACTTCTGATCTGCAATCAAATTTTCATATCAGCCGTGAGATGAGCGAGAAGATTTTTGTGATTCCGCCGCATCGTTCACGCTACCTTTCGGAAATTGCTGAAAACAACAGGAAGTACGATGCAACGGCGAAACTTCAGCAGCAGGTTGCTCAAAAGCTATATGGAATTCATAAGACTATTGAAAGTGTATCCGGAATTTCAGTCGGAATAAATAAATATGGCCTTGATTCTGATCAACTTCAACAAACAACCTCCACAGGCAATACAGACTTTTTACGGATGCTGACTGCCGAATTTGACCGTGTAAAAATGGATCTTGATCCTTACAACTGGAACATCATTTTAAATTGGCAGGACAAAGTCAAAACATACAAAGATCCTGAATATTCGTTTAAAGTCCGTGATCGCGAAATAAAGATCCAGACTCACACTGAGTCACTTTCACATACTCAAATTGCTAAAATTGCGCTTCCGAAATATGAAGCTTGGGGCGATATATTAAACTGGAACCTTCAGGAAAATGTACCGGGAGAGTTTCCTTTTACATCCGGACTTTATCCATTCAAACGCGAAGGTGAAGATCCTTCAAGAATGTTTGCAGGTGAAGGTGGCCCTGAACGTACCAATAAGCGTTTTCATTATGTCAGTGCCGGATTGCCTGCAAAGCGTTTATCCACGGCGTTTGATAGTGTAACCTTATACGGAAATGATCCGCATGTGCGACCTGATATTTATGGAAAGATTGGCAACGCAGGAGTTTCTGTATGTTGTTTAGATGATGCCAAGAAATTATATTCAGGTTTCGATCTTGTACATCCGATGACATCGGTCAGTATGACTATTAATGGACCTGCTCCAATGCTGCTGGGTTTCTTTCTGAATGCTGCAATTGATCAGCAATGTGAGGTTTATATCAAAGCAAACGGACTTGAACAGGAAGTTGAAGATAAAATCATCAAGATTTACGCAGATAAAGGACTTGAACGACCAAGATATAATGGAGATCTACCTGTTGGAAACAATGGTTTAGGATTAATGCTCTTGGGTGTCACAGGTGATCTTGTCTTACCGGCTGAAGTTTATCAAGAAATCAAAAAACGGACACTGTCTCAGGTTCGTGGAACTGTTCAGGCTGATATTTTGAAAGAAGATCAGGCACAGAATACGTGTATTTTCTCAACTGAATTTGCGCTACGATTGATGGGCGATGTTCAGGAGTATTTTATTCTGAATAACGTGCGAAACTTTTATTCAGTTTCGATTTCAGGGTATCATATTGCTGAAGCTGGTGCTAATCCGGTTACTCAATTAGCTTTCACTTTGGCAAATGGTTTTACCTACGTAGAATATTACCTCAGTCGAGGCATGAATATCAATGACTTCGGACCAAACCTCTCGTTTTTCTTTTCAAACGGAATTGATCCTGAATATGCTGTCATTGGTCGTGTAGCACGAAAAATATGGTCGAAGGCACTCAAAAATAAATATGGCGCAAATGAGCGCGCACAGATGCTGAAGTATCACATTCAAACTTCCGGAAGATCTTTGCACGCGCAGGAAATTGATTTTAATGACATCCGCACGACATTACAGGCACTTTATGCCATATATGACAACTGCAACTCGCTTCATACAAATGCGTACGACGAAGCGATAACGACTCCGACTGAGGAATCCGTTCGCAGGGCAATGGCAATTCAGTTGATCATCAATAAAGAACTTGGACTCGCGAAAAATGAAAATCCAATTCAAGGATCATTTATTATTGAAGAGCTTACAGATCTTGTAGAAGAAGCTGTTTTGCTCGAGTTTGATCGTATCACTGAAAGAGGTGGCGTTCTTGGCGCAATGGAAACAATGTATCAAAGGTCTAAAATTCAGGAAGAAAGCCTTTATTATGAAACATTGAAGCACAATGGCGATTTCCCGATCATAGGTGTTAATACTTTTTTAAGTTCGAAAGGTTCACCGACGGTCATTCCGGCTGAGGTTATTCGCGCAACTGAAGAAGAAAAGCAGTTTCAAATTCACATGCTTGAAAACCTTCATAAGGTTTATGACGGAATGGAGGAAGAGCAGATTTCATCAATACAGGATGCTGCTATCCAAAATCAAAATATTTTCGAAAGATTAATGGAAGCAACAAAAGTGTGTTCATTAGGTCAGATCACTAATGCATTGTTTGAAGTTGGAGGTCAGTACCGCCGAAATATGTAATAAATTATAGCTATGGGAAGATTTGGATCAGCAGAAATTATACTAATCCTGGTGATGGTTTTGGGAGTATTTGCTGCAGTTATAGCCTGGTTTATATCATATCAAAAGAGCCGCAGGAAAGTGCAAAATGCGATTTTAGAGCAAATTCTTGAAAGTGGCAAAAGCAAGGAAGCCGACAATAACAAGTTATAAAAATCTGCCAAGTTTCGTAATCGCAAATTATAATCAGTAACTTTAGGTAAATACTAATTTGCGAGATTATGAAGCAGTTATACCTAGTCCTGTTTTTAACCTTCGTATTTTCAGCTAATGCTCAGGTTGTGGGTTGTACCGACCCGATGGCAACAAATTATAATTCTGCTGCTACAGAAAATGATGGAAGTTGTGTTTACAGTCCAACGTCTGTCGCGCCTGATCTAACCGTGGAGCTGCCGGCTGAATTGCATGAAACATCGGGTTTGATCCATTTTAATGGCGGTTTGCTGACTCATAATGACAGCCGCGACACCAATCTATATTCACTTGATAGCCTCTCAGGCGAAATTATATCCAGAACCTTTCTGCAGAACGTCCGCAATTATGATTGGGAAGAAATTGCCCAGGATGATACTTTTATCTATGTGGGCGATTTTGGAAACAACGCTGGCGGCAACAGAAGTGACTTACGGATCTTGCGAATTTCAAAAGAAAGTTTAAGCAGCACGCCGATTATTGACACAATTGCATTTTCGTATGCTGATCAGCCATTGCCATTGCCAGCAAGATTAAATGCCAATAAAACGGATTTTGACTGTGAAGCATTTATTGTCACTGCCACAAATATTTATCTTTTCACAAAGCAGTGGACGTCTCGTTCAACAGGATTATACCGTATTCCAAAACTGCCCGGTGCTCATTCTGCCGAACTTCTTGCCGCACTTGACGTCAACGGATTAGTTACCGGAGCTACGTTTCATCCTGCCAGCGGGGTTATTGCGCTGTCGGGATATGATGGTATGGTGAGGCCATTCTTATATTTGCTTTACGACTATTATGGCGACAACTTTTTCGCGGGCAACATTCGAAGGATCGAGCTTCCGATGCAGTTTCACCAGATTGAAGGAATCTCTACATTAAATGGCGTTACATACTATCTCACAAATGAACGCCTGAAGAAACAACCATTAGTAAATGTTGCGCCCAAGCTTCACCGACTTGATCTCGCCCCATATCTCAGTTTCTTTGTCTCTAGCAGCAGACTTACTACAAGTGATCCGCTGGCTGATCGGGAATTTGTTGTATATCAAAACAGGCAGGAAAGAAGGATGACCATTCGGATTCGCCCTATACTAAATGGCGCCCCGTTTTTCTTTCTCGATCAGGCAGGAACTATCATGCTTCAAGGCGTCTTAAGCAGCCTTTCTTCCCAAATTGATTTAAGTACGCTGCACCGTGGCATTTACCAATTGCGGATTGGCGAAACGGTCGGCAACACAACAAACGTCATTATTGATTAAGAGTAGCCATCTTGCGCAACGTGAGGTATCCGATGTGCAATTCATCTTCTGTAACGTTGGCATCCGCCTTAAGGTTGATTGAATAATTTTCCTTGATCAATGGTGACAGCATTTCCTCAACTTTATATGCATCATCTACATCGATGCCGTATTTGTCATCAATATGCGAAGTGGCACCCTTAAAACCGAAGTGTTTATAGAAGGTAGTTCGTTTCGCCGTTTTCGTTGCCTCAGATAGAGAATCAGCTACGGTAATTATCTTGTAATGATATTCTTCAAATTCGTCAGGTTTGTATCCGCCTAAGTTGATAAAGAACAAAACTTGCGTGTCATGTTCATGTTGCCGCTTAGGAATAATTTCTACCTTGTAACCATCTGCGAACGTCACGGCGCGCCATGCATCAATATGAATGTCTCCTTTGGCTTCGGGCCAAAAAGCTTTGACTTGCGGGATCAGATCACTCATACTCGGTGCGATTCCAAAAAAAATATCGTGCTGTTCGGTAAATCTGCCAACAGGCTTGCAGCCAATCATCAGCATATACAATTTAAGTTGATTCTCCATAAGTCTTAAAAGAAGCACAAAGAAAAGACAAAGTATATCGTTGCCTTTGCTTTGAATTTTAAAAAGTTCTAATTTTAACAATTAAATAAAAATAATATGAAAAAATTTATTGTCTTGATGATGATTGCCACGACGGCATTTTTTACAGGTTGTGAAGGTCCCGAAGGCCCACAAGGTCCACAAGGTATAACAGTTGAAGCTGAGGTTTTTGAATTATTAAGCGTTGACTTCGAAGCTGATAATAATGGAGAATATTCAATTTATGAAATCTTGGATCCCCAGATATTGGCTTCAGATGTGTTGTTGATCTATAGAATGACGGGCACGATCGATTCAAATACTCCAATTTGGCAGCCATTGCCAAGAACATTGTTTCTTGATGAAGGTGAATTGGACTATGACTATGATTTTAGTCAGGAGGATTTTACGATCTACGCAGGTGGTACATACGATTTATCCACAACTCCTGAATACATCAATAATCAAACGTTTAGAATTGTAGTTATACCAGGTAGATTTAGCAGAACCACTTCGCAAGTTGATCTTTCAGATTACAATGCGGTTGCTAGAGCATATAATATAGAAGAAAAGGATGTCGTTCGCATAAATTAGATCGTGCACTTAAGTAAAAAAGGGACATCTGTCCCTTTTTTTATTTTTCAACTTCAGCTTCCTCACGGGCTTTGTACAACGAAAACAATATCCCGGCAAGTAGAGAGAATGCAATAAATGCGAGTGACACCCATTCTTCAAGATGAATATAATCATGAGCAAGCATCTTGACACCCACGAACGTTAAAATGGCGATAAGGCTATACTCGACGTAGCTGAACTTTTCAATCATGTTTGCCAGGAAGAAATACATTGACCGCAATCCAAGTATGGCAAAAATGTTTGAACTGAAGACGAGGAAAGGATCTGAAGTAATTGCAAGAATCGCAGGAACACTATCAACCGCAAAAATAATATCCATTACCTCTATAACGATCAAAGCAACAAACAAAGGTGTTGCAAATCTTTTTCCATCAATTCTTTCAAAAAAGTGCTCACCGTCGATTTTATGCGAGATTGGAATTATCTTACCCAGAAGCTTGTAGACAAAAGATTTCCGAGGTTCAAATTCCTCCTCATCTTTTGAGAAAAGCATTTTGGCTGCAGTGAAGATAAGGAATGCCCCAAATATATAAGTTGTCCACGTGAACTTGTTAATCAGCATTACACCAAAGAAAATCATCAGGCCACGGAAAATTATCGCGCCGATAATACCCCAAAATAATACACGATGCTGGTATTTCTGCGGGATTCGGAAAGATGAAAATATAATTGCAATTACAAAGATGTTGTCAATGCTCAGCGATAATTCGATCAGATATCCCGTGATGTATTTAACCATTGCGTCGGTCGCGGTCAACTGATCGGGATTAGCTATATAGCTGTTTTGGTACAGCCAATAAATTATGCCTGAAAAAGCGAATGATAAAGACACCCAAAGTAATGTCCATTTGCTCGCCTCTTTAGTACTTATAATATGTGGATTTTTGTTGAAAACCCCAAGATCCAAAGCAAGAAACACAAGTATAAAAGCCAAAAAAATTAACCAGACAGTCATCGTTTAAATTTATTTAAAACAAAGATAACGCTTTTGAGAAGTGATTGTGGGAGAATTTTTGAGGACGGAACACTTATGTTAATAAATCGCATATGTGCTCATAACTATAATTTTTAGGGGGTATTGTCCGTAATTTTGAATATATTTTTTATCTTTGCCCTGTTTTTAATAGGGTAAAATAATATAATCATACAATTTATGGCAATTTTAAGATTTCGTGCATTACAAGAGGCTTCAGGAAGGCAACCTATAAAGTTCGAGGAGAAAGACCGGAAGTCGACTTTGTTCGGCGCAAACGTCTTTAATGATAAGGCTATGCGACAATATCTTACAGGTGATGCATATAAAGGTGTTCGTGACGCTGTTCAATACGGAACCAAAATAGATCGAAAACTTGCAGAATATATTGCCAACGGAATGAAAGAATGGGCGCTTTCTAAGGGCGTAACTCATTACACACACTGGTTTCAGCCATTAACAGGAACAACTGCTGAAAAGCATGACGCCTTTTTTGAAACTGATTTCGAAGGTGGTTCTCTTGAAAAATTCGGCGGCGGACAATTGGTACAACAAGAGCCCGATGCATCAAGTTTCCCGAATGGCGGCATCCGAAATACTTTTGAGGCCCGTGGTTACACTGCATGGGATCCGACTTCACCTGCGTTTATTTTCGGAACTACATTGTGTATTCCGACTGTATTTATATCTTATACAGGCGAGGCGTTGGATTATAAAACGCCATTGTTGCGCGCGCTTACATCGATAGACAATGCAGCAACTGATGTATGTCGTTACTTTGATAAAAATGTAAAGAAAGTTACCGCAACTTTAGGCTGGGAGCAGGAATATTTCCTTGTGGATCTTGCTCTGGCGAATTCACGTCCGGATATATTGATGACAGGCCGAACGCTGACTGGACATACTTCTGCAAAAGGACAGCAGCTTGATGACCATTACTTTGGATCAATTCCCACACGCGTTCTGACTTATATGCGGGATCTGGAGGAAGAATGTATGTTACTTGGAATTCCGGTGAAAACACGTCATAATGAGGTGGCTCCAAACCAATTTGAGCTAGCTCCGATATTTGAAGAAACCAATCTTGCGGTTGATCATAATTCACTTTTGATGGATGTTATGCAAAAGGTTGCAGAACGTCACTATTTCAAAGTACTTTTTCATGAAAAGCCTTTTAAAGGTGTTAACGGATCCGGAAAGCACAACAACTGGTCAATGGCAACAGATACAGGAATCAACTTGCTAAGCCCCGGAAAAACCCCAATGAGCAATCTGCAGTTCCTAACATTTTTCATCAATACAATCAAAGCAGTTCAAACATATGAAACATTGCTTCGCGCCTCGATCGCATCAGCAAGCAATGATCACAGACTTGGAGCAAATGAAGCTCCACCGGCAATTATATCAGTTTTTATCGGGGCTCAATTGACAAAAGTATTGGCTGAGTTGGAAGGCGTTTCGTCTGGAAAATTGTCGCCTGAGGAAAAGACAGACCTGAAGCTGAATGTGGTTGGTAAAATTCCGGATGTATTGTTAGACAACACCGATCGTAACCGTACATCACCTTTTGCGTTCACAGGAAACAAGTTTGAACTGCGCGCTGTAGGTTCATCAGCTAACTGCGCGAATTCAATGACAACTTTAAATACGATTGTTGCCAAACAATTGAAAGATTTTAAAAAGGAAGTTGACACGTTGATCGACAACGACATGAAGAAAGACGACGCCATATTTAACGTCCTTCGTGAATATATCAAACAATCTAAAAATATTTTGTTTGAAGGAGACGGATATAGTGAAGCTTGGGAAGTTGAAGCTGAAAAGCGTGGATTGAGTAATTTTAAAACTACGCCACTAGCACTAAAAGCTCGTGTTTCTGATCTTGCTTTAAATTTGTTCAGCGAAATGAACGTGATGAACCATAAGGAGGTTGAAGCACGTTATGAAATCGAACTTGAAGAATACACAAAAAAGATTCAAATTGAAGGACGCGTACTTGGTGACATGGCGAGGAACCATATCATTCCTACTGCAATTAAGTATCAGAATACTTTAATTACCAATGTTCAGGGCCTAAAAGAGATTTTTGGCGATGAGTACAAACAAATCGGAAAAGAACAGCTGATGCTGATTCGGGAAATTTCAGCACATATTGAAGGAATTTGCACAAGGGTAGAGGAGATGACAGAAGCACGAAAGTCTGCCAATGCTTTAACAGATATGGCCGAAATGGCACAAGATTATTGTGATGGTGTCAAGCCGCTTTTTGACCAGATTCGTGAGCATTGTGATAAGCTTGAGTTGCTTGTCGATGATGAGGTGTGGACACTGACAAAATACCGAGAATTGCTGTTTACCAAATAGATTTAGCACCTGATACTTTGCGCAAAGCCTGTCAACTTAGACAGGCTTTTTGATTTAATACCGGTTTCGGAACTATTTTTGTGTATTTTTCGTTTTCCAATAAATCCTACATGAAAACTATTACTTTCATAATTGCTATCGTTTTGATGGCACTTCCGCTTTCGGCCCAGGAACAATTCTCAGTATTTTTTGAAAGTGACAGCCATCAGTTATCGATGAATCAGGCAGCAGCACTCAATACTTGGCTGGTATCTAATCCTGAAGTAAAAATAATTGGTATCCATGGTTTTACCGATGAAGATGGATCTACAGGCTACAATGACACCTTAGCGCGCAAACGCGTTGAGCAGGTTTATCAGAAAATTTCAAATAGAGTAAAATTTCGTGATGACTTCAGGACTAGAAGTTTTGGTGAGAAGCATCAGCTTTCGGGTAATAAGGCCGAGAATAGAAAAGTAACATTGTTTTATATCCAACCTAAAGATTTTTCACGTGAAGATGAAATTATCGGAATAAAAAAAGTAGAACCCGTAAAAATCGTTCCAAAGAAGTTTCCTAAAAATGTTGCCCTGAGAAATCCCGACGGTTCTGTTACAGAGTTTAAGCTCGACACTGTTTTTATGCGGCAGGTCGACGAAGCTAAGCCGGGGCAGATGTTAAAACTCGAAGATCTAAATTTCAGGATCAACACATTTGCAATTCTTCCTGAATCACGCGCAAAAATGTATGAACTGTTAATTGTTTTGCAGGATAATCCGAGGCTGAAAGTAGAAATACAAGGTCACTTATGCTGTATGCCGAATGACAGGCTTGATCTTTCAACACAGCGTGCTAAAGCGATCTACAGCTTCCTTGTTGGAAACAAAATAGAGAAAAGCAGGCTTGCTTACAAAGGCTTTGGAAGTACACAACCTAAATTTCCGATACCTGAAAAGAACGAAGCTGAACGAGCCGCCAACCGAAGAGTAGAGATCCTGATCCTCGATAATTGACATGATTAAAATTGGGACATATCTGCTGTTGCTGATTTCACTTACTGCGTCTTCACAGGAGAAGGTCGAAGTGTTCTTTGATTTTGATCAACATGAACTTACCAAAAAAGCAATTGCTACACTTGAACTTGCTTTCGCCGATGCGTCCAATCCCGAAGTTGTTAAAATATACGGATTCTGCGATTGGAAAGGTTCCAATAGTTATAATGATACATTATCGGTAAAAAGGGTTGAAGCAGTTTATCAGCATTTAATCCGAAAAGGGGTAAAAATTCGGAAAGATTACGAGATCAAAGGCTTTGGTGAAGATTTTGAACAGGACAAAGAACAGGCTGCTAACCGGAAAGTTTTAGTAGTTTATTATAAGAATGCTCCGGAAGTTAATCCCGTATCTTCGTTGACAGATCAGGTCAAAGATGCTAAAGCCGGTGATAAGATTAAATTGCAAAACATCAATTTCTACAATAATTCTGCGACCATTGTTCCAAAATCAAAGCCTGTACTGTATGAGCTTCTGTGTATCATGGAAGAAAATCCACAACTGAAGATCGAGATCCAAGGACATATATGTTGTCAACTTGAAGCAGATCTGAATGATGTTTCGACAGCGCGCGCACGAGCTATTTACAACTTCCTTTTAAGAAATAAAATTTCCCGAAACCGCCTTTCTTTCAAAGGCTTTGGAGTGTCAAGGCCTATTCATCCCATTCCGGAAAAAAGTGATGCTGAAGCAGATGACAACAGGCGCGTTGAAATTATGATCGTGGGGAACTAATCAGAATTCCTTCCCATAAAAAAACCGAATAACTGACTATCTTTGCGGAACACAACAAAATCCATAAAATGAGTGAGGATTCCGGCAAACGCTACGCACAACGAGGCGTCTCCGCGTCTAAAGAAGACGTGCATCAGGCGATCAAGAATATCGACAAAGGATTATTTCCACAGGCCTTTTGTAAAATCATTCCCGATTACCTGACCAATGATGATGAATATTGTATCATTATGCATGCCGACGGCGCAGGAACAAAATCCTCTCTTGCATACATGTACTGGAAAGAAACGGGAGATATTTCAGTTTGGAAGGGAATTGCGCAAGATGCCCTGATTATGAACATCGATGATTTGCTGTGCGTTGGTGCAACTAGTAATATCCTGCTTTCATCTACAATCGGGCGAAACAAAAATTTAATTCCCGGTGAAGTCATTTCTGCAATTATAAATGGAACAGAAGAATTAATAGCCGAACTTAAAACCTATGGTGTCGATATTCACTCAACAGGTGGCGAAACTGCTGATGTTGGTGATATTGTCCGTACAATAATTGTCGATTCAACTGTTACCGCCAGAATGAGACGTAGTGATGTAATTGATAATTCACGTATTCGCGCAGGTGATGTTATTGTTGGACTTTCATCATCCGGACAATCAACTTACGAAAAGGAATATAATGGCGGAATGGGTAGCAACGGACTCACATCTGCTCGTCATGACGTATTCGACAAATCATTGGCAACAAAATACCCCGAAAGCTATGATGCATCGGTACCTGAAGATTTGGTGTACTCGGGAAAAGTCAAATTGACAGATCCTGTTGAGGGTTCGCCTTTAAATGCTGGTAAACTTGTACTTTCTCCAACAAGGACGTATGCACCGGTAATAAAAAAGATACTTTCCAAATATACGCCTGAAGATATACACGGGATGGTTCATTGTAGTGGTGGTGCGCAGACTAAAGTGCTGCACTTTGTTGAAGGTGTTCATGTAGTCAAAGACAATTTATTTCCTGTTCCACCGCTTTTCAAACTTATTCAGGAGCAATCCCGAACCGATTGGAAAGAAATGTATCAGGTTTTCAATTGTGGTCATCGGATGGAGCTTTATGTGTCTGAAGAAATTGCAGCCGATTTGGTCGCAATTTCAAAATCATTTAATATCGATGCACAGATTATAGGTCGAGTAGAGCAATCGAATTCCAAAAAACTCACTATTACTTCCGAGTTTGGAACTTTTACATACTAATCAATCTTAATGTCATAAATTAAAAAAGCCTCTGTTGTAACGCAGAGGCTTTTATCATATTTAAGAGAGATTATTTTCCTACAACCAATTTATGATTTTCAAAATAGTTTCCTGATGCAATCTGAACGATAAATACACCTGATGCTAATTCATCCAGTGAAACTTCAGTCGACAGGGAATTGATTTTAAAGTTCATAATCACTTTTCCTGTACCAATTTCGATGATTTTCCCATTGACATTCTCACCAAATGTATCGGCAAGATTAATAGTAATTAAACCATTTGAAGGATTTGGTGCAATGATGCTTCGTTGGGAATTTGCAAGTAAAAAGGAATCTGTCCCCAACTGGCTCTGAGCTTCAAAAGATCCGATATCCCGAAAATTATTAAATACCATCATACCGCGTTGATCCATAAATTGATCTTCTGGATTTCCGGCGTTGTAGGCTGGGCTTCCTTCAAGAAGCGCATGGGTAAAAGTCGGTCCGCCATTGTCTGCTAATGGACCAAGCATAGGATTAACCGGATTTTCTGATGTTCCTTCTATGTCTGTCGATACAGAGTCAAAGTCGTTAGTATCGTCCTGTCCAATGAGGTTATAGCTGCCTGACAACAGTGAGTGATCGTAAGCATAAATATCTTTTCCGGAATCCGCCATGTTGTTAGCAACTATGGTATTGGTCAGTGAGGTTAATAGATCCGCCGCAGGTCCGTTTGCCAATCCGCCACCAAACTGGTCAGCAAAATTATTTGCAATAGTCGATGCATTAATTGAAAGGCTTGCATTGTTGTATATTCCGCCGCCGTCATTTACAGAAATATTACCAGAAATTGTGCTCACGTTAATTTCTACAGTTCCCGCTTTAATGTGAATACCGCCGCCGTTTCCTAATCCGCCGCCATCACTTGCATTGTTTGAAATTGTTGATGCGTTTACAATCAAGTTTCCACCATTATTGAAAATTCCGCCTCCGCCATGAATTGCATCCTGGCCATTGGCATTATTAGAACTGATCGTAACTTCATTCAGCGTCATTGTACTTCCAGTTTGGTTCCACAATCCGCCACCTTCCCGTTTGGCGGTATTTCCAGAAACTACTCCGCCATTGATGGTCACCATTGCAACAGCTGAAATGTGAAGTGCTCCGCCATTACCCGGATTGGCAGTTCCAGCCGCACCGTTGACATTGTTGGTCATCATATCACTGTCGTTCATCATCAGGGTTCCGTTGACAATTTCAATTGCGCCACCAGCTCTGTTGGCGTTATTAAGTTCGAGGGTGCTGTCCGATATAGAAACGGTTCCAGCTATGCTAAGGATTCCACCACCGCTGCCACTTGTTCCTGTCGCATTATTTTCGGTAAGAGTGCATTCGGAAATAGTTACAGTTCCTGCAGTATTAAATATACCTCCGCCGCCGTCGTCAGCTGCATCACCATCGGCTGTGTTTTCAGTTATTGAAACATTAGTCAGGGTCATTGTGCCGGATCCATTCCACAGTCCACCGCCTTCAAGTGAAGCTGTATTTCCGCTCACTGTTCCACCTTCAATAACAACATTTCCACCTCCGGTGATGTGTAATCCACCACCATTTCCGGGAGGACCTGTTACTGTGTTTCCGTTAAGATTTACATTAGTCAGGGAAATTGTGCTTGTACCTGAATTATCTTCAATTCCACCGCCGGCTCTTACTGCAGAATTGCCTGTTATTTCGGAATCTGTAATTGATAGTTGTGAACCAACGTCGTTTAATATCCCGCCGCCGCTTCCAAGTGTACCTGTTGCCATGTTATTGCTGATAACAGCATTATTGATAACAAGAGTTCCACCGTTGAGGTTATAAATTCCGCCGCCGCCTTGATCAGCAAGTGCTCCGTTGGCCGAATTCATATCGATTAATGTACCGTCAATGGTCATAGTTCCACTGCCATTCCACAAACCTCCACCTTCGGCGCCAGCTTCATTACTGACAACTGTACCATCAGTAATTGTAGCACTTCCTGCACCCGTGATATGAAGTCCGCCGCCATTTCCGGGAGAAGTGAAGGTCATATTATTATTAAGCATAACGCTGTTTAAAATTAAAGACCCGGCATTATTTTCAATTCCGCCGCCGGCTCTATTTGAAGAATTTTCAATAATTGATGAGCTAGATACCGATAATGATCCACCCACATTATTAAAGATTCCGCCACCGCTTCCGCTGGTTCCCAATGCCTCGTTTTCTAATAGTTCAGAACCGTTTATGTTTACCATTCCGCCGTTGTTAAATAGTCCACCGCCACCATCATCTGCAGCATTTCCGGAAGCGCTATTTCTTTGGATCATCACATTTGTCACGTTCATTTCACCTGTTCCGTTCCAAAGGCCGCCGCCTTCCAGCGCTGCAATATTATCATTTACGGTTCCACCGGTAATCTCGACAGTTCCATTACCCGTAACATGTAATCCACCACCATTTCCCGGAGCTGCGGTCGCAGGAGCTACACCGGCGTTGTTCTCATTAAGAATCACCTGATTAAGGACTACCGTAGTTCCCGCAACGCTTTCAATTCCACCGCCGGCACGATTTGCCCGGTTCTCGCGGATTTCTGATCCTGTTACA